>NZ_DFTU01000005.1:29031-46654 GCF_002379485.1 Methylophaga sp. UBA4204
AAAAATACGAAGGTTGGATTGTCATAACAATGTTATGGCCATCCTCTTCGTCATTACCTTATAGCCCTTTCTTATATTTTTAATTTTAAAAACTATTACCCATCACAGTATTAAATACTGTCGAAAAAATAGTGTGATTACTTTAAATATTTAAAGCATTTTATATCTTGAAAAACAGAAATTAATTTAAAGGAGTTAGCTTATGAAAATTTCAAATAAACTAACATTTATTGCGTTTACCTTGTTTTCAGCTTCCGCTTTCGCTCAAAATCCATATGCAAAACCGGACAATAGCTGGATTAGTATTCATGGCACAGTGACCTCCGTATCTGCGGATGAATTTGAGCTTGATTATGGTGATGGACTGATTTCAGTAGAAATGGATGATGGCGATCGTGATGCTGATGGCTACAAGCTGGTTAAAGGTGATGAGGTAAGAGTTTCAGGCACAATTGATGATGACTTCTACAAGCTCACCACGATCGAAGCTGGCAGCGTATATGTCAAAAATATCGATACGTACTTTTATGCCAGTCCGATTAATGAAGAAAACTTTGGCTATGATGTGATTTCACCTAGCGTTAAAGACACGGTTATTAAAGGCACTATTACCAGTGTCGACGTAGGTGGTGATGAGTTTATGCTTGATACTGGTTTTCAGGAATTAACTGTAGAAGTTGATGAGCTAGTTTTGAATCCTCTAGATGACGAGGGATATCGTCAACTAGACGTAGGTGACCGAGTGAGTGTGAACGGTCAAATTGATAACGACTTATTTGAAGGACGGGTATTCGAAGCCGATTATGTAACCACACTTCAAAGCGCTTCATAACTACCCTTCCATTACTGGGATTGTCATTATGACAATCCCTTTTTTATATGTAATTTGCAATTTAGTTCATTGTTATTGATCACAGTAGATTCAGAGGCTGAGTAAAAGAATCTCATCGTATATGTAAATTTTGAAAACGATAGAATTTTTCAAAGTCTGCTGAAAGCGAGATATGTCCTTTTTGTGGCGTAAATGATTAAGAGACTAATGAAAAAATTAAGCACTTATTTAAAAAATATTTGAATGAATATCAAGGGGAGATGTTATGAAAAATAGCCACATTACGACTCTCGCAGTCTTTGCTCTATTAAGTGCTTCGGCTGTCGCGGAAAATCCCTACGCAAAAGAAAACAATAGTTGGATCAGTATCAACGGAGAAGTGGATTCTGTTTCTACCGACCAATTTGAGCTTGATTATGGTGAGGGTAATATCACAGTAGTAATGGAGGACGATGACCGAAAAGGTTACCAGCTGAAAAAAGGGGATGAAGTCAGAGTATCAGGTCTTATGGATGATAATTTTTATAACGACTCTGTTATCGAAGCGGGGAGTGTGCACATCAAAAATGCTAATACCTATTTTTATGCTGGAGCAATGGACGAACAAGACGTCGATTTTACCGTCATGTCTCCTATCCTAAGAGATACAGTTATTAAAGGTAATATCACCCACGTCAGCTTAAAAGACGAGGAATTTACCCTTGATACTGGCATACAGATGTTAACGGTAGAAGTGGATGAGATGCTCTCTAATCCATTAGACAATGAAGGATATCTGCAATTAAGCGTGGGTGATCGAGTGAGTGTTAACGGCAAAATCGATAATGACTTATTTGAAGGTCGAGTATTTGAAGCGGTTTCCGTAACAAAGATTTAGTTTTTCAGCCGAAGGTTATTGTCGTTTTACTCAGTCTACCAGGCTAATTTATAGCCATTCTGCCCATTAAAATCGATAAATATGATGAGGTATAAAGTAACAAATAACTTTTGAATTAATCATATATTACAAAAATTAAGGAGTGACCGATGACAGACTCTACTCTTCATACTGGACCTTATGTCTCCAACCATTCCACCTTGACAGCCATCATTGCTGGCACGGTGGTGGCACTTGGACTAATGGTAATGTTTACTCTCCTCGGCCTGTCACTAGGCATCGCTAGTCTAGAGGCGATCGGAGATGGGCTGGGTATTGGCGCAGCAATTTATATTGTTGTGACCCAACTAATTTCGCTGGCTGTGGGTGGGTTTGCAGCAGCCCGCTTTATGACAACATTTGATACGAATTCAGCTGCGTTGGCCGGCTTGGCGGTTTGGGCGTTAACTACGCTTACTGTCGCTTATATGGGCCTTAATGCTGGGACATCAGCCATCAGCACGTCATCATCTCTTGTGGCACAAACAGTTGAAACATCAGCCGGTGCCGTAAAAGCGATAACACCGGAAGATATTTCGTTGCCGGACATGTCAGAGATCTCCGGTTCAATTTCAATGGCCGATTTGCCACCTCAGCTTCAGCAAGCTTTGCAGGAAGCTGGCGTGACTCCCTCACAACTTCGTGCTGAGGCACGAGAAGCATTTCGAAATGTGATTAGTCAACAGGAAATGAACCGGGCGCGATCGCTGGTCACCGCCACACTGTCTGATATCGTGGCGCAGCCCCACACATTCTCGGAAGAAATGAACAATTTACTGGATCGGTTAGTGATTGGTGAAAATGCCGTATTCAATGAAGAAGATCTAAACCAAGCCCAAAATACGTTGGAAATGCGACTCGGGATCACACCTGCACAAGCCCAAGAATTAGTAAACGAAGTGCAGGAGCTTTATAACTCAGCTGTGGAAACTTTGCGTCAAACTGTTTCTGAATTACAGGAACAAATAATTGCCGAGGCTAAAGATATTCAGGATGCGGTCGCTGCGGCTGCGTTGTGGCTTTTTATTGCATCTCTTCTCGGTCTTGGAGCGGCAACTGCTGCAGGTGTGTTTGGTCGCCGTTCTGTAGTATAAAATTGTGTCACGTGGACTATTCAAAGATTTGCTGTGCACCAAAATGACTAATGCAAAATAGTTAGTCGGATCCTTCCAACCCACTGCACAAATGTGCAGTGGGTTTTGTTTTTTTAGCGTTTTAGAAATTTCGGTTTATCGTTTTCGAAGATAACGAGACTCATAAATTTTTATCGGTAACTGCCCCTTCAGATGCTGAAGAGACGGTTTTGGCATATTTAGCTAAAACTCCTCGGGTATAGCGGGGTGGAATTGGTTTCCATGCCATACGTCTTTTTTCGATATCGCTGTCGCTCAGATGAAGGGTGATTTCAGCCGTTTCAGCATCAATTGTAATTTGATCACCATTTTCAATCAGTGCAATCGGGCCGCCATCAAAAGCTTCAGGAGTTATGTGTCCGACTACAAAGCCGTGACTTCCACCGGAGAAACGACCATCGGTTATTAAGGCAACATCATTACCAAGACCTTTGCCGATAACGGCTGAAGTAGGGCTAAGCATTTCCCGCATGCCGGGACCGCCTTTCGGGCCCTCATAACGGATAACGATGACATCACCTTTCACCACGGTGCCATTCAAAATATCCTGCTGTGCCTCTTCTTCAGAATGAAACACCCGGGCTTTACCGGTAAAACGTAACCCTTCCTTACCGGTGATTTTAGCGACAGCACCCTCTGGGGCTAAATTACCTTTAAGAATGACCAGATGGCTGTCTTTTTTGATGGGCCGGTCAAATGGGCGGATGATGTCCTGACCGGCAGGATAGGATGCTACATCAGCCAGATTTTCCGCCAGGGTTTTACCTGTTACGGTCAAGCAATCGCCATGTAACAAGCCACGATCCAAAAGCTCTTTCATCAACGGCTGAATTCCCCCGATGGCAATCAGTTCGGACATCATGTATTTGCCGCTGGGGCGCAGGTCAGCCAGTACCGGGACTTGACTGCCGATCCGGGCGAAATCATCTAATGTGAGCTCAACATCCACCGCATGGGCCATCGCCAACATATGTAAAACGGCATTTGTCGAACCTCCCAGCGCAATAAGTGTAGTAATGGCATTTTCGAAGGCCTGGCGGGTCATGATGTCGGTGGGTTTAATGTCGTGTTCGAGCATATACATCACTGCAGCGCCTGCCCGGCGGCAATCCTCTGTTTTGGACAGAGACACAGCTTCTTGTGCCGAACTGTTTGGCAGACTCATACCCAATGCTTCAATTGCTGAAGCCATGGTGTTGGCCGTGTACATACCGCCACATGAACCCGCGCCGGGAATAGCCGTTTTTTCAACTTGCTGCAAATCAGCAGACGTCATATCTCCCCGGGCATGTTGCCCAACTGCCTCAAATACAGAAACAATATCGGTATGACCAGCACCGGGTTGTATCGTACCACCATAGACAAATACTGCCGGTCGATTGAGGCGAGCAAGGCCAATCAGACAGCCCGGCATGTTTTTATCGCAACCGCCAATTGCGATCAGTCCATCAAATCCCTGGCAGCCAGCGACGGCTTCGATCGAATCAGCAATAACTTCACGGGAAACCAATGAATATTTCATGCCAATAGTGCCATTAGCAATGCCATCAGAAATGGTAATGGTGTTGAATATAACCCCTTTACCGCCTGCTTCGTCCGCTCCCTGGCAGGCTAAATCGGCCAGTTGATTAATGTGCATATTACAGGGCGTGACCATGCTCCAGGTGGAGGCGATACCTATCTGTGGTTTTTTGAAGTCCGCATCATTGAAACCCACGGCACGTAACATCGCTCTGGCAGGAGATTTGCCAGTACCGTCTACCACTATTGATGAATATTTGCGTGTATCTGTCATTGCCTGACCTTTTAAAACGGTTAATAGATAAAACTGACTCTCATCCAATATGAGGAGAGCCCATCACGGAAAATGAAATCCACTTTCATATGATTCAACTTAGCGAAAGACCTTATCAGTTCCTGCTCTAAACAGACAGTTAGAAACTATTCAGATTCACAATGAAGCCATCACTCAACTTCGCATCAAAGCATAGCCAATATTAAGAGAAATGAACTTAGGTTAACAAAAAGGTGGGCGCAAATTACATTGTCAGTGTGCGAAAGCGCACAGACACTTCACCATGAATAAGAGCATGCTGATTCGTGCTTCGAACGTCCAAGCAAGCACCACGCCGAGGCCGCAGCACCCGGTATGTTAAGCCGGACGAGACAGGAACCTGAAAATGAAATCTACAATGAAAAATAACGACATCTCCAGCGAACCGCGCACCATTATGCGGACCTTGAAAGACTATCGCACACCACGTATCGCCCGCAGTATCATTGAACTGCTGGTTACATTGGTCCCTTTTGCTCTTCTCTGGACGCTATCCTGGGCGACACTGAGTGCCGGACACTGGCTTGGTCTTCTGATCACTATTCCTGCCGCGGGATTTCTTGTTAGGTTATTCATGATCAAACATGACTGCAGCCACGGTGCCTTTTTTTCTTCAAAAGGGGCCAATGAATGGGTTGGACGGATAATCGGCGTGTTGAACCTGACTCCCTTTGACTTCTGGCGTCACACCCACAGGCACCATCATGCGCATTCCGGTAATCTCGATCGTCCGCGTATTGGTGGCATCGATACCCTAACGGTTGAGGAATTTCGAGCTTTGCCTCGCAACAAGCGACAACGTTACCGATTCTATCGTCATCCTTTGGTACTGTTCGCTCTCGGCCCAGCGTACCTATTTCTGCTCGACAATCGACTGCCAGTAGGTTTCATGCGTGCAGGGTGGATGCCATGGCTGAGTACCATGACCACCAATGTGGCGATTCTGGTCATTGTTGCCACGATGATGTGGCTGGTTGGTATCGGCCCCTTCCTCATGGTGCAGTTGCCAATCACGCTGATTGCAGCAACGATAGGCGTCTGGCTCTTCTATGTTCAGCACCAATTCGAGCACACCTACTGGGAGCACGAATCCAACTGGACTTTACAAGAGGCCGCACTGCACGGTAGTTCACACTACGATCTGCCTCGCATTCTGCGCTGGTTCACTGCCAACATCGGGATTCACCATATTCATCACCTCAGCAGTCGAATTCCCTTCTATCGTCTGCCCGAAGTCCTGCGTGATTATCCCGAACTGCGTGAAATGGGTCGCATTACCCTTAGGCAGAGCTTCGCTGCTGTGCGTCTGGTCCTGTGGGACGAGGAGAAGCAGCGACTTGTCAGCTTCAGAGAGGCAAAGGCCTAATCTGACGGGAATACGCTTTGCGCGTAGGGTAGATATGTTAGGTTCGAACTTGCATTTAGGCGTGGTCGGGCTTCGAGTTTATTGGATATTCACCTATCATATTGCTGACACCGAAATATTGCTATAAACCTTTAACCTAAGCGTTAAAGCCAAATCTAAGGTTTATACTGGATGTGCCCCTGTTATAATTGCTGCCAATTTCCCTATAGCTCAGATGGATAGAGCGTCCCACCTCCTCCAAAAAATATTCCGCGTCATGTCTATGGTGCCGTTATGCATCGTAAAACTATAAAGTTATTAGGTGCTTAGCGTAAAGTCCAGCTAGGCTGCTTGAATGACTGATCATAGTTCAACAACACACTTAATTTCCTGCGCTAACAAAAACTCAGAAAACGAACGCAATGAAATACAAACTTTTGAATACATGTATGTGTCTGTCACTTGGTTGTGTGATCTAATTGCGTGTAACCAACGTTAATAGGATACGATTAATCTTTAAGTAGGAGCCATTATGTGGTTTAGTTCGAAAGTAAATCGAAAAGAGTTGGCAGAACAATTAGTTATCACACATCAAACAGCAGCTGTTGTGGTTGATAGTGATCGTAATCTTATCGCTTCCAATCCGGCATTTAGCGAAATAGGCCGTAAACTTAACGGTTTAGACCGCAATGGTGTCTTAAAGTCCTTGATTGATCATTATGATAAAGCTAATAAAACCATTGCTTTTGATGATTTTCATCTACGCCAGCATATTTTCTCGTTGACAATTAAAGGTCTCGAGTCTTGCTCACTTTATCTTTTTGAACCTTTACCTGAGAAACTCTTAGGTGAACAAGCTTGGCAACAACTATTAGCTTTTAGTGAAAATATTTATGCTGTTTTTGATAATCACAATAATTTAGTCACATCCAATATAGATTCGGTTGATGCTGATGAGATGTATTCTGTTTTCGATAGTCCGCAATTGTTGAAGGCTTTGCAAAACGCCATCAAGATTACAGATCGAAAACTTCGCTTATCTGAGAATGATGATTTTTATTATCAAGTAACCCACTCCACTCTTGATTCTGATAGCGGCCCGTTATCAGCTTTCTTATTATCTAAACAAACGCAACTTGCAGACTACAAGCAGTTCGAAATGTTATCCAAAGTAGTAAGTAACACAAGTACAAGTGTATTGATCACTGATAAAAATGGGTTTGTCGAATATGTTAATCCCGGTTTTGAAAAGCTTTCAGGATTAACACTTGCAGAAGTAAAAGGTAAAAAGCCTGGAGTTTTATTACAGCGTGAACAAACTGATACAGACACAATTAAGCGGATTTCTCAAAAACTTAAAGCACGAGAGCCGTTTTATGAAGAGATTTTAAACTTTACCAAAGAGGGTGTGCCCTATTGGATAGTGTTGTCAGTGAACCCAATTTTCAATGAAAAGGGGGAACATACTGGGTTTGTTGGCGTGAGTTCTGATGTACGTGAAATTAAACGTCTGGTCTTAGAGCAAATCAACCAAAAAGATGCTATTAGCAGTCATTCGGCGGTGATGGAGTTTAATCAAAGTGGGCAGTTCATTTCAGCTAATCAGTTTACTTATGAACAATTAAACATTGTCGACGAAGTGCAAATGCAGTCTTTACTGGGAAATTTGAAAGATCATTTAGATGAGCCTCGCAAACAATTGATCGAAAAAGGTGAACCCACCGCGGTGATGATTAAACTGGCTCATCAAGGTGGTGAAGTAATTTTAGAGTGCATAATCTCAGCAATAACAGATTTAAACGGCAATATTTCTAAGTACATTGTGTTTGGTAGCAATGTCTCTTCTCGAAATAAGCTGGTGGCTGAAACTCATCTTTCTATGTCGAATGTGTTAAGTAAAATTCAAGCCACAGTAAAGACAATAAATGCAGTAGCCGATCAAACTAATCTGTTAGCGCTTAATGCAGCCATTGAGGCAGCAAGAGCTGGTGAAGCTGGACGAGGATTTGCGGTAGTGGCCGATGAAGTTCGCAACCTTTCGAAAAAATCGAATGAAGCAGCGGTTCAAATTGGTCAACTGATTAACGAAACTCAGTCGCATGTTGACGAGCTGGCTTCTTTTTTAAGTGAGTAATGTTTCTATACCGAAGAATAGTGTTAGCGTCAGCGCAAAGTTTATTCGTTCTCAGCTCAAATGCTTGTCCGACCCGTTAGGCAGGTGATCAAACACTCTAACGCTAGTGCAAATGACGTTTCAATTCAGATTAGGAAATCTCAAAAGCTATACCTAAATCCCTAATACTAATAGTTGAAACCCTGACGATTATAATTGCCGACAATGACCCTTTAGCTCAGATGAATTAGAGTGTACTCAAGCCGATTAGCTAAAGATCATTTTCAAGGGTCCAGTTTTTTAGTTCTTCAAGTATAGTCAGGGCATTCAATCCTCTAGCCGCAATTTTGTATTGGACCGCGACAGGTTTGCTTGAGATCACATCTCTGGTGATCAGTTTATTTTCTTCCATTGCCTTCAACCTCTCTGCCAGGACTTTTTTACTGGCCCCGGCAAGTTGTCTCGCAATTTCATTAAAACGCATGGGCTGATCTTTCAGGTGCCACAAAATGGAGCCTGTCCATTTATTACCGATAATTCTCATTCCCCTCTCAACTGGGCAAGGTTTATAACAAGTCTGGTCGTTTTCTCTCATAGTTATTTGTAGGTTACAAAAAGTTAACTGGTTGACTATTGTAACCTGAATGTTAGTTTGTATGTTTAGACAAACTAGAGAGCAGACATGAAAGGTAAATCAATTTTCGTCGAAGCGGGTGGTGGCTTTGATAAAGTTAGCGTAGAAGAAACAGAAACAATCTCGCCAGGTGACAGCGAAATTCTGGTCAGACTTCATGCTAACTCGCTTAATTATCACGATTATGCGGTCGTCAAGGGGCTCTGGCCTGCATCAGAGAAAAGAATACCTATGGCTGATGGTGCCGGTGAAGTAATAGAGGTGGGGCCAAACGTGACCGAATTTAAGGTCGGTGATAGCGTTGTGAGTACGTTTTTCCCTTCTTGGTTAAGCGGTGAACCAGTCGTTGATGGTTTCTCAACTGTTCCTGGCGATGGAGTAGATGGTTACGCAAGAGAATATGTCACGGCAAAGGCTGAAGCTTTCACCAAGTCACCCTCAGGTTGGTCTCATACAGAATCTGCGACGTTGACTACAGCAGCCTTGACAGCATGGCGGGCTTTGTTCGATTTTAATCAGCTCAAATCAGGTGATACCGTTCTTCTTCAAGGGACTGGTGGTGTATCCATTTTCGCTTTACAGTTTGCCAAAATGGCAGGCGCCAAAGTGATTGCCACTTCATCCAGTGATCAAAAACTCACTAGGTTGAAGGAGCTGGGAGCAGATCATGTGATCAATTATAAAAAAGAACCTAAATGGGGCTTTTTAGCCAGAGAACTTAATGATGGAAAAGGTGTTGACCACGTCGTTGAAATTGGTGGTGCTGAAACATTGGAGCAGTCTCTAAACGCTGTACGTATCGCTGGCCAAATTTCGTTAATCGGTATTCTTTCTGGACAGACTTGCGATATAAATATTGTGAAGACTTTTGTGAAACAGGTTAGGCTTCAGGGCGTCCTTGTTGGTAGTAGAGTCCATCAGCAGGAGATGATTAAAGCTATCGAGGTTAATCAGCTAAAACCAATTATTGATCGTACTTTTGCTTTAAAGGACATTGTCAAAGCATTTGAGTACCAAGAAACGAATCAGCATTTTGGTAAAATTTGTTTAGAGTTTTAAATGAAATAAAAAAGCCCCTGATGAGGGGCTTTTTTAATTTATTAGCCGCTCAATCCCCGACAGAATGCTTCAGAATTCGTCGGTCTAAAATAGCCCTGCTATAATTGTGGCCGATGTCCCTGTAGCTCAGATGGATAGAGCGTTGAACATTTATCTGTCCAAAATGAGAAGGATAGGGCTGGGATTACATTATTAGCTCTAATAATTAACATCAAAGATTTATTAATTAGTACTAAAGTACAATACTTTTTAATAAAATTTAGTGTAAGTTCGAAAGAGTGATCTAATCACGCTATTTATTATGCCAAACTTGGCGTGAGCCTTGGACGGAAAATTACAGCTGTGCTTTTAAGTAAAGGTATCAGGGCTGGGTTGCATACTTTAAGGAGTTCACCGATGAATAAGATGATAGCTACGATAATCTTCTCATTATTTTCTTTATCTGCTTTTGCCGCTACAGTCGACATTGATTTGAGTGGGGCTACCACTTCCACCCTTATTGATGCTGATGGGGCAAGTTTCTCACAAACTTTCACAGGTCAGACTGCATCTGGCTCAGCAATTTCAGGTTCCCCTACAGGGCCATTATCACTAACACCAAGTGGAACAATAAGAGTTGTCTCTTTTGATCCAGGTTGCACAGGTTGTGATTCTGGCAATTCACTTCTTACACCCTCAAGTTTTCAGGGCCCATTGTCGATTTTGTTTGATTTTAATGCCGACAGTTTTTCATGGGTGATGGGAAGCTCTGTTGCAGGATCCAATGTTGCTGCAGATTTATTTTCAAATAGTGGTAGTTTAATCAACACAGTACTAATCAGCATGCTGGAAGGGTACAACAAATACTCTATCTCCGGCTTGGGTGCTTTTGCAGGAATTACTTTTAGAGACAATAACGACCCAGCTGGAGTACGTTACATGGACATGTCTTACAATAGTGTTGTCGGAGTCTCTGAAGTTCCAATCCCTGCCGCCGCTTTCATGTTTGCGCCTGCATTGCTTGGACTCATGGGATTACGTCGAAGAGCAAAAAATAAAGTCGCTTAACTTTATTTCTTTCAGAAAGCCGTGATGATTAATTTCATCACGGCTTTTTTATTTGTATAACTTCCGTTCAACCGCCAATTGGTTTGTTTCGAAGTGAAGCCGATCAGCTTGACTGATATAATTGCGGCCGATGTCCCTGTAGCTCAGATGGATAGAGCGTCCCCCTCCTAAGGGGAAGGCCACAGGTTCGACTCCTGTCAGGGACACCAATAATAATCAATAGATTATTTTTGACTGGAAATGAATAATAGCGGGATAGTCATTCGCATACTCCCCATCAACTTTTAGAACCTTCATTTTTTCTGTAACAAATTTATCGATTTGTATTAGGTTTATCAGATTCAGAAAGTTGAGGTTGGGAAAGGAATAAATATCCCACTGGGTAATGGATACGGCGCAACTAAGAAAGTAATGACAATTCTTTACCAGTTGCCTTGTGAAAAATTATTTTTCAACAATGATTTTTGGTTGATGGCTTTCTGTTTCACTATCTGAAAGTCCTGCGGTCAGGATCCAGCGCATCGTGTCTTCATTCGACATTTCCAAAGACCGAACCTGATCTCGTGAAACGCAAATTGTATAGCCACCAACTTGATAGCTCATTGGCAGGTATATGGCGACCAGATTATTTTCCTGATCCTCCATGCCTAAAACATGGCTAACGTTATCCTTCACCAGAAAGCCAATCAGCTGAACCCCACCGATGGTGACAGCAACAGCATTGCTGAGACTTTCCTGCTGTTTCTCGCGAGAGAAAAAACGCGTGAAATCTCGTAATGCACCATGAATCGATTTCACCAGCGGAATGCGATCCAGGATGGATTCACCCATATCAAACAGTCGTTTGACCAGCCAGGCATTAACGGCAATTCCAATCACAAAAATTAACCCTATAGCCGCTAATAACCCAAGCCCTGGCCAATAAAAATCATAGGGTAAAATGGCAATCATTATCGGACGTAATGCACGCTCTGCTGTAACAGCCAACCAATAAATAAGATAAAGCGTCAGGGTGACGGGTAACGCTGTCGCCAAACCTTTTAAAAAAGTCTTCCAGACAAATTGCATAAAGCTGTTCCTATTCCAAACCGAATACGGTTATTCAGATGTATAAAGTTATATCGGCTTCGCTGGCAAATTCCAGAAAGGTGGCAGCGCCTCCATGACTGATTCCATCGATAAAATCTGAATTTTTAAAATCAAACAAATCGACAGTCATTTGGCAGGCAATTAATTCAACATCTGACTCCAGACAAATCTCACGTAATTCAGCAACACTGGCAACACCTTTCTTTTTCAATTTGCGTTGCATCATCCAGGTAGCAAAGGCTTCAAGCCCTGGAATAATTTGCACGATACTGGGGACCGGAACAGGCATGGGCATAGCAGGGTTGCCTAAAGGAGAGACTTTAAGAGACATATCTTTCTTAAGCAATTGCAAACCGTAAAAGGTAAAAAATATTTTGGCTTCAAACCCTAGCGCCGCTGCTGTGGAGGCCAGTAGAAATGGTGGATATGCACCATCTAAAGTACCTTTACTTGCAATTATGGCGAGTTTTTTGGCCATGCAGTCATACCCCTTTTTCGATGATGAAATACAATTTTCCGTCGACTTCTTCACTACTGAGTAGCGGATTACCAGTCATTTTGCAGAAGGCCGGAATATCTTTTAGCGCGCCAGTATCGGTACATATGAGTCGCAGTCGCTGAGAGGCTGACATTTCATTGAGCATCTTACGCGCTTTAAGCACTGGAAGTGGACAGTTTAAACCTGATGTATCAATTTCTGTATCAAAATCTGACATACTGATTTCCTTTAAAATATCCGTTCACATGATAAACGCAAGCGGCGTTTTTGTCTTTGTGGAACCGGTCTTAATGAGCCAAGGTCTATAGGCGTTATGAAATATCTTATCGCTACAGTTATATTTTTGATGAGCAATCAAGGCATTGCCCAGGCAAACCTGGATATTGCGTTGCCAGAAATGGGGGACAGTGCGGGTGCTCTGGTTTCGCCTGTGGAAGAGTATCAGGTCGGCCAGTCTTTTTACTGGAGCCTGCAGCAATCAGTGACCCTGGTTGATGACCCGGAAGTGAATAGTTATATCAACTCACTTGGACATCGTCTGGTGACCAATAGTGATGATCCCGGTCGTTCTTTCACTTTTTTTGTGGTACCTGACAATTCTGTTAACGCTTTTGCCGCGCCAGGCGGTTTTATTGGCATTCATACCGGACTGATGCTGACGAGCGAAGCAGAAAGTGAGCTGGCATCGGTCATGGCGCATGAGATAGCGCACGTTACCCAACGGCATATTCTGCGTAATTTCGAACGTTCTAAACGCATGAGTATTCCGATGACCGCTGCGATGATTGCTGCGGCTTTATTGGGGGTGGCTGACCCGAGTGCAGGTTCGGCTGCTATCATGGCGGTACAGGCTGGGAATGTGCAAATGCAACTGGATTACAGTCGGGCACATGAAGCTGAAGCCGATAATTTGGGCATGCAAACTCTGGTAAATGCAGGCTTTGACCCAAATGCGATGCCACGTTTTTTTGAGCGGTTGCAGATTGCAGGTCGCTTCTACGGTGGCGACCAGATTCCGGAATTTCTCAGAACTCACCCAATCACCGTGTCCCGTATTGCAGATGCCCGTGGACGTGCTGCCAATCTTGAACCACGGCCCCAGATAAGAGATACCAAAAAGTTTTATCTGATGCGTGAAAAAGTGCGTGTCATGACATCTGCAAATCTGCGTGAATTGATCAAAACCTATGAAGATAAGCTGAAAGAAAATACAACAGAAGATCAGTCTGTCACTCGATATGGTTATGCCCTGGCATTATTGAAAAATAGCAACTATACCCAGGCTCGTGATGAAATTAATGACTTAATCGATTTGGATGATAATCAGTTAAGCTATCATCTGGTGCTGGCGGATATCGAAATTGCGTTGGGAAGAATGGATGCAGCACTGGCAATTTATAATGATTTTCAGCGGGTTTATCCGGATGATTGGGCGCTTTCTATCAAGCAAGTTCAAGCCTTGTTGAGAGCCAATGAACCACGTAAAGCGATTACTATTTTGCAACGTCAATTAGATGTCGGTGAATCTTCTGCGGATTTATACAGATTATTGGCCAAAGCTTATGGTGATATGGGACAGAAAAGTAAATCTCATGTCTGGCTGGCTGAGCATTATCATAGTTCTGGTCAGTTGATGCAGGCTGCAGATCAGCTCAGAATTGCAGCAGACTATGCCCGAGGTGATGAATTTGAACTCGCTAAAATCAGCTCACGTTTGAGACAGGTTGAAACGGATATCGCAATGATGGAAGAAATTCGATGAATGATAATTTAGATAAATATCGTCGAAAATTACTAAAGCAATCCATCTCTGCTTCAACGCTGGCTTTGGTAGCGGCTAGTGGTTTAATGGCTCCAAGAATTCTATTAGCACATTGGCCTCAGGATGCTTTCAATGCAGAAACATTGGAAGATGCGATATTAACGTTTCTGGGAGAGGCTGAAGAGGTTAATGAAGAAGCCATTCAATTCACAATTGGTTCTCCTCCTACCTATGCTGTGAATGGGGCCAGTGTTCCGGTTGAAATCAGCAGTAGTCTGGAAAATATTCAGCGAGTGGCATTATTGGTGGAGAAAAACCCTTTCCCTCTGGCAATGGCCCTTGAACCCACTTCTGTAGTCAGCTTTCCCTTTAAAACAATGCTTAAAGTCGCCGAAGATTCGGAGATAATTGCCATGGTCAGGGCGGATGGTAAGCTTTACCGAACCAGTCGTTATGTGGAAATTGATATTGGTGGGTGTGCCTGATGACAACAAATTCCAGAGATAGAATACGGGCCAAATTGCTGGAGGGTAATACGCTAATCAGAATTTTACTGTCCCATCCAATGCATACAGGGCGGGGTAAAAACGAGCAGGAAGAGCTGATTCCGGCTGAATTCATTCAGGACATTCGCTGCTGGCGTAACCAGGAAGAAGTGTTAACGGTGAAATGTGGTACGGCAACTTCACGTAATCCTTACTTTGCCTTTCAACTCAAAGGAGGGGAAATCGGAGATACGATCAGTCTTCGCTGGGTGGATAATCTTGGTGGCAAGGGAACAACGGAAACCAAAGTGGTATGAGCCTGAAACTTCGCGCCAATTTATTTTTTGCCATCCTGCTTTTGTTATCAATGCTGGGCAGTGCCGCAATTCTTATAACCAACGCTAAACGTTCTGTTGAAGCAGAAGTTATTTCAACCATGGATGCAACAGCACACATTATCACCGTCACGCTGGCGGGCGGTACGCTTACTCGCAATACCAGTGTCAGTGAGCACATGCATGAATTAGTGCGTGCATTAAGTGAAATTCGCAGTCTGCATATTTTGTTGTTTGATCGCCAAGGACTGCTTTTTGAAGGCACACCGGAAAAAGAGTTGTCAGTCCAGCCTCCTGCCTGGTTTGTAAAGTTATTGTTCCCAGATCTCACGCCACTTTCCAAACGTTTTGGTACCGGCCATATGGTTATCTATCCTGCTCCCATGCAGGAAATCAGTGAACGCTGGCAGGATATTCGCGCCATTATGGCGCTGGGTATGATTATTTTTGTGGTGGTTGCCTTTTTCATCTATTGGGGTGTGGGCTGGGTAATCAGACCATTACAACGATTGTTGGATGCATTGGCTGGGTTTGAGCGCGGTGATCTGCACATGCGATTACCCCGTTTTTCGCTGAAAGAAATGGATCAGATTAGCCAAAATTTTAATCGGGTCGGCGATGCTTTGGAACAAAGCACGAACGAAAATCGCCGCTTAGCGATGCTGGTGAAACAATCCGGTGATGCGATACTTTCCTTGGATCATGCCGGTTACATCACCTTTTGTAATGCTGCAGCCGAAAGGCTATTTGCTGATGTACCAAATTTATTGGGTGAATCATTGGCCTCCATGCCCTTTCAGCAAGATCGAAACAGTATTATTGCTGTTTTTAATGGCTTTCAATCAGTGGAAAACCTGGAAACGACACTTGAGCGGCGTGATGGTGAACAGCTTTCACTATTAATATCGACCGTACCATTAACTGAAAATGATGGTTGTGTCGCCGGTATGATTTGTACATTGCGTGATATTACGGAGCATAAACAGGCCGAAAAAGCCCGTGCCCAACTTTATGAAACTCGGCTATTAACCAAGCACATGGATCAGGTGCAGGAAGCTGAACGACGGCATTTAGCCCGTGAACTGCATGACGAACTGGGACAATGTTTGACGGCAATTAAAACCGATGCGGTATTAATTCGTAACCGCTCGGAAGAAACAGATAGGAAAATTTATCAAAGTGCCCAGGCAATTATAGATACCGCCAGTCATATATATGATGTGGTTCATAACATGATAACGCGTCTGCGGCCGAGTCCGTTGGATGATCTAGGGCTGGTGGCTACCTTGCAGGAGAGCATCAGCAAATGGCAACAGCGTCAGCCCGAGATTGCCTTTAATCTAATTACTGAAGGCCAGTTAAATGGCTTTGATGAAGCAACAAATATGACGGTGTTCCGTGTCGTGCAGGAAGCATTGACTAATGCCGTTCGGCACGCTGACGCAGAAAATATTATGGTGAAAGTCATACGCGATAAAACCGAAAATTCAGATCAGTTAAAGATTAATATTCGCGATGATGGAAAAGGCATGGTCGTCAATGATTTTCATTCTGACGTCGATTTTGGCTTGCTAGGCATGCGGGAAAGAGCGCAAAGTCTGGGAGGAAGTTTTGATTTGGAAAGTCAGTTAGGTGCAGGAGTCAACCTGACTATTACCATACCACTGGGGGTAAACGTTCACCATGAGTCTTAATAAAATAACGGTTTTATTGGTTGATGATCATGAATTGGTTCGCGCAGGTTTTCGTCGTTTACTTGAAGATGGTGACAAATTTGACGTAGTAGCTGAAGCGGGTTCCGGGGAACAGGCGGTTCAGGATTTTGCCAAATATCACCCGAATGTGGTGGTAATGGATATTTCCATGCCGGGCATTGGCGGTGTCGGTGCAATTGAACGGATTATTGCCCGTGAACCTTCAGCCAAAATTCTGGTGCTTAGCGTACATGAAGATAGTGTATTTACCACTCGTGCCATGCAGGCCGGTGCATTAGGATTTATCCCTAAACGCAGCGCGCCTGAAGCCATGTTAAAAGCTGTTGAAATGGTTTCTATGGGTAGAACCTGTATTGCTCCGGAAATTGCTCAACAACTGGCAATGCAAAAGTTAACCGGATCAGAAAATCCTCTGGATGTTCTCAGCCAGCGCGAGTTCGAGGTCTTTCGCCTATTAGCCGAAGGTAAGACTGTTAACGAAATTGCCGATATTTTGAATCTAAGCCCTAAAACAGTGGGAACTCACCACACCAATATTAAACAAAAACTCAATGTTTCAAACTCTGCCGAATTAGCCAGACTGGCTATTCGTAGTGGGTTGCTGGAAGCCTGACTGACCGCATTCATTAGACTTATTGCTCACCAATCTGCTGTCGATGAAATAGCGTCTGGATGCTTAATATATCAATTCAGACAGTGCGTTATGAGTTCTCTGTCACATCAATAACGAGTTGTAGGCTGCAGTTCGTTGGCCGCATACTATAATCTTAGAGTTTATTGATTTATTAGCCACATCAGAAGCGGCTCTGAAAGATCAACAGACCC
>NZ_DFTU01000005.1:46740-47008 GCF_002379485.1 Methylophaga sp. UBA4204
ATCTTTCATAGCCTCCAGCAGTGATGGCTCTGAATGATCAACAGAATATTTTCTGTGGTTTTAACGAAGCATTATTATATGGACTTTAGCTTGTGAACCTGATTCTCCAGGTGAATCTCATCATTGTGATGGTATTTGTCATAATGTGCAGTATTGGTGTCAAAAGTACACTTGATGACCTTCGCCTGAGAGTTGACCATGAACTTGAAGTGTCCAATGAGGTTGCAAAATATGCAATAGATGCACAGCTTGCCCGTTTGGAAGCGGA
>NZ_DFTU01000005.1:47192-47773 GCF_002379485.1 Methylophaga sp. UBA4204
GATTCAAACCACCCCCTCACCAGTAATTTACTAACCGGTTTACCTTTATGGCTGGAAAACAGCCTGAAAGATTATCTTGGGCATACTGAAATCATCACGACGCCGATTATGTTTGCTAAGCAGCATATCGGGGATATTGTTATTCGGCCTAATTTCAGTGCCGAATGGGATGATATTAGAACCTATATCAGGAAGTCATTAATGCCATTAATTCTGACTTTTTTGGTTGGAAGTATACTCATTGCAATAATTGCTTCGATAATCCTATTGCCTGTTTCAGAAATGTTGCCTAAGAAAAATAAACAGGCACAACCGTCACGAAGACCATTTGCTTTGCTTCGATTAAATCAATTATTGGCCGTTAATAAGCAACTGAAACTTTTAAAACAACGTTATCTGGATACCGATCAAAAAATTGATGTGTTGAATCAACAGTTAATCACAATTCAAGAAGCTGAACGAAAGCGGTTATCGGCTGAATTACATGATGAGATAGGCCAACATTTGACTGCTATCCAATTCGATTTAAATACGATTAAACACTCTGCTTCTCTGGATGAAGCAAAAAACAGTGCAGCAGC
>NZ_DFTU01000005.1:47809-49290 GCF_002379485.1 Methylophaga sp. UBA4204
AACAGTGCAGCAGCCATTGATTCCGTTCACCGTCGGATGACAACTATTGTTCGTTCGATGTTGCAACGTTTACGGCCACCGGAATTAACGGCTTTAGGGATACATGGTGCTATTTCAGAGTTATTTAATGATTGGGTGATTCGCCATCCACAGCATCATGCGAAACTCAGTATAGAAGGGAATTTCAATGAGCTTGATGAAACCCGGCAATTGACCATATATCGTATTGTTCAGGAATGTTTAACCAATATTAGTCGTCACGCCGGAGCTGAAAATGTTGAAGTAAAAGTCAGTTTAAGTTGCAATAACGATTTAATAGATATAAGTGTAAATGATAACGGAAACGGTTATCATCCGAATAGTTCGAATAAAGGTTATGGTTTAACTGGAATGCGAGAACGAGTAGAAGCGTTGTCAGGAAGTTTTCATATTACGTCAGCACATGGTGATGGATTTACGCTTTCTGCGACTTTTCCAACCCAAGGTAATGCTGAATGAAGAACGAGATCCGAGTTTTACTGGCAGATGATCACGAAGTAGTTAGGTCTGGCCTTGCAAGAATGCTTGAGCGTAATGATGATATGCACATTGTTGGTGAAGCAACCAGCGGTGAACAGGCCTATCAAATGTACACGGAACTTGATCCTGATATCCTTATTATGGATATGAGCATGCCGGGAATTGGGGGGTTGGAAGCGCTTAGACGTATTCTGGTGCGTTATACCAAAGCAAAAGTGATAATGTTTTCCATGCATGAAAACGTTACATTGGCGGTTCAGTCGATGAGTGCTGGAGCTGCAGCTTATTTAGCCAAATCGGGTGACTCTGAGGATATCGTTAAAGCAATTCGCCAGGTGATGGATGGGAAAAGTTACCTAAGTTCAGAAATGGCACAACGTATTGCGCTGCAAAGTGTTTCCGGTTCAGAAGACCCGATACAGCGTTTGACAGTAAGAGAATTTGAAGTATTCCGGTTACTGGCGGAGGGCCATGCATTGGAATATATTGCGGAAACGTTGAATTTAGGTCAGAAAACTGTCGCGAATTATCAAACGATGCTAAAACAGAAGCTCGGATTTCATTCATCTGTAGAGTTAGTGCGGCTTGCAATCAAGTATAACGTCATAAAAAGTCATTAAATTTTCAGTCCTCTACAGGCACTAAACTGAGGAATAATGGGAAGAACTTCCCTGTTCGGGAAAAAATCCCGATATCAGAGTGACTGCTTCCTAATGATTCTCAGGCAAAATCGGCATAAAGTCACAACCTCATGAAAGAACAGCGACGCTGACATCATGAACGATAAAAACTATAGAGGACAACTTTATGAAGCTGAAAACATTATCAATCGCAATGATGGGTTTAGTAGCACCAGGTCTGGTCGCTGCTGATGAACTCATCGATATGCAGAAAAATGCTAATAACTGGGTTATGCCAGCAGGTAACTATGCTAACCAGCGTTACAGCGAACTGACTCAAAT
>NZ_DFTU01000088.1:0-226 GCF_002379485.1 Methylophaga sp. UBA4204
GCTTTGATTTTCTGTTTTAGCTCGGCAGCAATTGTTTTTCCGTCGATGATTTGAGCAGTCATTCTGTGGGTTCCGGCCTTTCAAAAGCGGCTATGATCGCACGTTGCGTTAGCCACGGCAAAAAATATAAATGTGCTGTTGACTCGCTATCGGCATCAGCGTATTATTTCGCCTTCTTCGAGGATGTCTGTCCTTGGATAAGTCGGGGCATAGCGCAGTCTGGTAG
>NZ_DFTU01000088.1:396-6973 GCF_002379485.1 Methylophaga sp. UBA4204
CTGGTTTGGGACCAGAGGGTCGGGAGTTCGAATCTCTCTGCCCCGACCACTTTATTGACTGCTTAATTATCCTCACTTAGTTATTAATGCGCCCGTAGCTCATCTGGATAGAGCATCGGCCTTCTAAGCCGAGGGTAGCAGGTTCGAGTCCTGCCGGGCGTACCATCTCTCTCTATTTCAAAATCTGCGACAAACTTTCAAGTTGATTTTTAGCCCTTGTCGGTGCTAACTTTCACGTGACCAAGGACGGCATATCTGAATTTCTCAAATTGAAAAGTGAACTCAGCAACGTGAATAAAAATACCCTGCTCGTAACTGGCGGTGCCGGTTTTATCGGCTCTGCATTGATTCGTCAATTAATTACCGAAACCGACTTCACCGTTATTAACATCGATAAACTGACCTATGCTGGCAATCTCGAATCACTAACCGAGATTGATGCTTCGCCAAACTATTATTTTGAACAAGCTGATATCTGTGATGCTGAGGCAATGGATAGAATATTCACCCAATATAAACCCAGTGCCATGATGCATCTTGCTGCCGAATCGCATGTTGATCGTTCGATAGATGGCCCCGCAGATTTTGTGCAAACCAATGTGGTTGGTACATATATTTTGCTTGAGGCGGCCAGAAAATACTGGAAATCATTATCCGCTGATGATGCCGGAAAGTTCCGCTTTCATCATATTTCAACAGACGAAGTCTATGGCACATTAGGCGAAACGGGTCTGTTTACTGAAACAACTCCTTACCAACCCAATTCACCATACTCCGCCACCAAAGCTGGCAGTGACCATTTGGTTCGTGCCTGGCACCATACATATGGTTTACCAGTATTAATGACTAACTGTTCCAATAACTATGGGCCGTATCAGTTCCCCGAAAAATTGATTCCAGTAGTAATTAACAATGCACTTGCTGGTAAACCATTGCCTATTTACGGTAAAGGCGAAAATATCCGTGATTGGTTATATGTCGATGATCATGCAAGAGCCTTAAGACTGGTGCTGGCGGAAGGCAAGTTATGCGAAAGCTATAATGTCGGAGGTTTTAATGAACATACCAATCTGGAAGTGGTACAACTGATTTGTCAGATTCTGGATGAACTATTGCCTGATTCACCCCATCGGCCACATAAAAATTTAATCGAATTTGTTACGGATCGTCCTGGTCATGATGCGCGTTATGCCATTGATGCCAGCAAAATTGAACGGGAACTGGGCTGGAAACCTCAGGAAACATTTGCCACGGGGTTACGTAAAACAGTGCAGTGGTATCTGGATAATCGCCAATGGTGTGAAAACGTGATGGATGGTAGTTATCAGCAACAAAGACTTGGACTGGGAGATAATAAATGAGTCGTAAGGGAATCGTACTGGCAGGGGGAAGCGGCACACGGTTATATCCAGTAACCCAATCCATCTGTAAACAACTGCTGCCGGTGTATGACAAACCGATGATTTATTATCCGCTGGCCACCATGATGCTGGCTGGTATGCGGGACATCTGTATTATTTCCACCCCTCAAGACACGCCACGCCTTGAACAGTTACTCGGAGATGGCAGTAAGTGGGGTTTGAATCTACAGTATATTGTTCAGGATAAACCGGAAGGTATAGCCCAGGCTTTTACTCTTGGCGCTGATTTTATCGGAGATGATGATTGCGCTTTAGTACTGGGTGATAATGTCTATTACGGTCATGATTTGGCCGATATGATGCGAGATGCTGATAACAATAAAGAAGGTGCGACCGTTTTTGCCTACCCGGTGAGTGACCCTGAACGTTATGGCGTCGTAGCGTTTGACGAAAACGGTAAAGCATTAAGTATCGAAGAAAAACCGACTAAACCTAAATCGCGCTATGCCATCACAGGTTTATACTTTTATGATAATCAGGTCGTTGAGATTGCCCGCAATCTCAAACCTTCCGCTCGTGGTGAACTTGAGATTACTGATGTGAATCAGGCTTATCTGGATAACGGCAAGCTTAACGTACAGGTAATGGGCCGTGGTATGGCCTGGCTGGATACCGGAACTCATGATTCCCTATTGGATGCTTCAATGTTCATTCAAACCCTTGAACAACGCCAGGGGTTAAAAGTGATGTGTCCTGAAGAGATTGCCTTTCGCATGGGATATATTGATGCTGAACAACTTGAACAATTGGCCCAGCCATTATTGAAAAGTGGTTATGGTAAATATTTGTTAAATATCATTAATGAGACAATTTACTAATGTTAGTCACCGAGACCAATATTCCTGACGTTAAATTACTGACGCCCAAAAAGTTTGGTGATGAACGCGGTTTTTTTCTGGAAAGTTATAACAAGAAAACCTTTCAGGATTTACTCGGTTTGGATATTGATTTTGTGCAGGATAATCACTCGCGTTCAGCGAAAGGCGTGTTACGCGGTTTGCATTATCAAATCAAGCAACCACAAGGAAAATTGGTTCGGGTAACAGCAGGAAAAGTGTTTGATGTGGCCGTTGATATGCGTCGTGATTCACCGACATATGGTCAATGGACCGGAGCGGTTTTAACTGCTGAGGGTCAGGAACAGTTCTGGGTGCCCGCCGGGTTTGCCCATGGTTTTCTGGTGTTAAGCGACAGTGCCGATTTTCTTTATAAAACAACCGATTATTACGCACCTGAATATGAAAGAACGGTAGCATGGGATGATGCCGATCTGGCAATTGACTGGCCGTTAGAGGACATAACACCGGTTTTATCAGCTAAAGATCAACAAGGTACCCCGTTTAAACTGGCTGAGACCTTTTAAGTGAAAATATTACTGATTGGCGGACAGGGACAGGTTGGATTTCAATTACAGCGTAGTCTTGCCTGCCTGGGCGAATTACACACTACGACAAGACAATCACTGGATTTGGCGGATATAACCGCAATTCGAGAGACGATTCATGCTATTCAGCCGGATCTGATTGTAAATGCTGCGGCCTATACTGCAGTAGATAAAGCCGAACAGGAAACTAAATTAGCCCAAAAAATTAATGCTATTGCCCCGGCTGTGATGGCTGAAGAAGCCAACAATTTATCGATTCCCATGGTGCATTTTTCAACTGATTATGTTTTTGATGGCAGTAAGACTTCTCCCTGGGTAGAGACCGATGCTACCGGTCCATTAAGCCATTATGGTCTGACAAAACTGGAAGGGGAGCAGGCAATTCTTGCCAGTGGATGTGATCATCTGATTTTCAGAACCAGCTGGGTATATGATCGGCGAGGTCATAACTTTTTGAATACAATGTTAAGACTGGCTGAAGAACGTGAGCAATTGAATATTGTAGATGATCAGATTGGTACTCCAACGTGGAGTAGACATATTGCTGATGTCACTGCTCAAGCATTGGCTCAGGCACATAATGATGATGCATTTTGGAAGCAAAATAGTGGTGTTTATCATTTAAGCGCAGCAGGTCAAACCAGTTGGAAAGGATTTGCCGAGGCTATCTTTCAGATAGCTGAAGCTGATGGTCGGCGTGTTCCAAAAGTAACAGGCATAACTACGGCAGAATATCCGACACCAGCCAAGCGACCATTAAATTCCTGTATGGATAATACAAAATTAAAACGCCATTTTGGTCTGCAGTTACCCGATTGGCAGGTAAGTTTACAATGGGTTTTACAGTCATAAATACTCAGTACAGATTTGCCAAAGTAGGAAAAATCGAGGGAAAGGTTCGTGATACAAACCACGTATAATAAACTAATGCAGTGGTTTTTAAGCCGTCCGCGAACCACTAAACGCATATTGAGTATTTTCATTGATTACATCGTGGTGATGCTGGTGTTATGGCTGGCATTTTCGCTGCGACTTAGTACGCTGTACCAACCGCCAGTTACCCAATTATGGTTATTTTTTCTCGCGCCGTTTATCGCGATACCGATTTTTATTAAATTGGGGTTATACCGGGCTATTGTTCGCTATATTGGGCTTGATGCCCTGTGGACAATTTTTAAGGCCATTGGACTGTTTACCGTCATTTTTGCCACCGTTGTCGTATTATCTGGACCATATGCCGGCTTAGTACCCAGAACAATTTATATTATCAATGCGCTATTACTATTTTTGGCAGTAGGTGGACTGCGTTTATATGCACGCTGGTTGTTTATCACCACAACCCGCAGTCCATTGGCAGAGTTGGATAACAAACGATATATTCCTCCCGTTTTAATATATGGGGCCGGACGAGCAGGCGCCCAACTATCAGCCTTATTAAAAATGGGTCGTCAATTGCGGCCAGTAGCGTTTATTGATGATGACCCGACGCTTTATCGCCAGCAAATTAACGGGCTGAATGTCTATCGTCCTCGTGATCTGGTGAAACTGATTGATAAATTTCATGTACGTGATGTGCTATTGGCCATGCCATCAGCTTCCAGAAGTCGGCGAAGTGAAATTTTGCGTTCTCTAGAGGAATTACCCGTACATATCCGTACCTTGCCAGATCTTACCGATATCGCCGAAGGTAAATTGGAAGTTTCAGATATTCAGGAAGTGGATATTGCAGATTTACTGGGTAGAGAAGCCGTTGCCCCTGATCCGCAATTATTAACAGCGAATATCACCGGTAAATGCGTCATGGTCACCGGTGCCGGTGGTTCGATTGGCTCCGAGTTAACACGGCAAATCATCAAACTCAAACCCAGCCGATTGTTATTGTTCGAAATCAGTGAATTTGCGTTATATCAAATCGAACAGGAGCTCTGTAATTTGGAGAGCGGAGTAGAAGTAATTGCTTTACTGGGCTCGGTTGTTGATCGGATTCGTTTGACATCAATCTGTCAGCATTTTGCGGTACAAACTATTTACCATGCCGCAGCGTATAAACATGTGCCAATGGTTGAAAAAAATGTGGGTGAAGGAATCCGTAACAATGTTTTCGGTACATTACATTGTGCCCAGGCCGCCATTGCGGCAAACGTTGAAACATTTGTGTTGATTTCTACGGACAAAGCTGTCAGACCTACTAATACCATGGGAGCCAGCAAACGGATGGCTGAGCTGGTTTTGCAGGCTTTGGCAGAAACCTCTATTACCCGATTTACAATGGTAAGATTTGGTAATGTACTGGGTTCATCCGGTTCAGTTGTGCCATTATTTCGTGAACAGATAGCCAAGGGTGGCCCTGTTACGGTTACGGATTCGCAAATCATTCGCTATTTTATGACCATTCCCGAAGCTGCCGAACTGGTAATACAAGCTGGTGCAATGGGGCAGGGAGGTGATGTGTTTGTGTTGGATATGGGTTCAGCAGTAAAAATTGTTGATCTGGCAAAACGAATGATTCATCTCAGTGGCTTTACGGTTAAGAATTCTGAAAATCCCAACGGTGATATTGAAATTACCTTTACTGGCCTGCGTCCTGGCGAAAAGTTATTTGAAGAGCTGCTAATTGGTGAAAATGTCAGCCAAACGGCACACCAGAAAATTATGCGAGCCGAAGAGCGGGTGATTGCCTGGCAGGATTTACAGTTAATTCTGACTGATTTACAGCATGCTGTCAGCGTTGCAGATTATGAGCAGGTCCGGGTACTGCTCAGCAAATATGTAGATGGATTTATGCCCCAATGCGGGATTGAGGACTGGCTGAGCAATAAAGCGGTTATCAATCAGTAATATCCACGAGTTTTATAACTTTTAAGAGACGTATTATGGAAAAAACACTCAATATTGCAGTTGCTGGAACAGGTTATGTTGGCTTATCACTTGCCGTGTTGCTGGCCCAGCATCATCATGTGACTGCTCTGGACATCGTCCCTGAAAAAGTTGATCTGATTAACTCTAAAAAATCACCCATTGTCGATAAAGAAATCGAAGATTTTCTGGCCAATAAACCGCTCAATCTGAATGCCACAACGGATAAGCAAAAAGCTTATGAAAAAGCTGATTTTGTCATTATTGCTACGCCAACCGATTACGATATGGTAACGAATACCTTTAATACCAATTCAGTTGAAGCGGTTATTCAGGATGTGCTGGCGATAAATCCATCAGCTGTTATGGTAATAAAATCAACTATTCCGGTGGGTTATACTCAAACTGTTCGAGCCAAATTTAGCACAGATAAAATTTTCTTTTCGCCTGAGTTTTTACGCGAAGGTAAAGCGTTGTACGACAATCTTTATCCTTCACGCATTGTCGTAGGGGAACAGAGTGATCGTGCACGTTTGTTTGCTGATTTGCTGTTGCAAGGCGCAGTTAAGAAAGATGTGCCCGTGTTATTTACTGATCCTACCGAAGCCGAAGCGATCAAGTTGTTTTCCAATACCTATCTGGCGATGCGGGTCGCGTATTTTAATGAACTCGACAGTTATGCTGAAACACATAACCTGAACAGCCGGCAAATCATTGAAGGTGTTGGTTTGGATCCTCGCATTGGAGATCACTACAATAATCCTTCGTTTGGTTATGGTGGGTACTGCCTGCCAAAAGATACCAGACAACTGTTGGCCAATTATGACACTGTGCCCAATAGCTTGATTCGGGCTATTGTCGATGCCAATACCACCCGCAAAGACTTTATTGCCGAACAGATTATTAAGAAAAATCC
>NZ_DFTU01000088.1:7095-29508 GCF_002379485.1 Methylophaga sp. UBA4204
GGCATTATGAAACGTATTAAGGCCAAGGGTATAGAAGTTATCGTTTATGAACCGGTGTTGGAAGAAGCCGAGTTTTTCCGTTCAAAAGTAGTCAATGACTTGGCAGCATTCAAACAACAATCTTCTCTTATTATTGCCAATCGCATTACTGATGATATTCAGGATGTAAAAGAAAAGATTTATACCCGCGATTTATTTGGCCAGGATTAATCCCTTTTGCCTGAAACACTCAACAGTTAATACGTTTTATTGATGATAGAAGGGCATTATTTATAAGGTTGCTGATGTATAATCCTTGTTTGCTTATTTGGAGGACAGCAATCAGTGTGTGGAATAGTCGGTGGTATTGCTGAGCGAAATGTAGCGCCAATCTTGATGGAAGGTCTACGCAGGCTGGAGTATCGAGGCTACGACTCTTCCGGTGTTGCGCTTATGGACGCTGAAGCCAATATTCACCGTGTTCGTTCGCTTGGTAAAATTAAGCAGCTTGAAGCCAAAATCGATGGCGAAAACAGCAGCTTTTCCGGTCAAATGGGCATTGCCCACACGCGTTGGGCCACACATGGAATACCCTCCGAAAATAATGCCCATCCCCATATATGCAATCACCGTGTTGCTGTTGTTCACAATGGCATCATTGAAAACTATCAGGTTTTAAAACAGCAACAGACGCACCAGGGATATCGCTTTACCTCTGAAACCGATACAGAAGTGGTCGCCCATTCCATATATCAATATTTATACGGTGATGCTTCTCCAGCTGCCAGCCGCACCAATCTTTCACTTCTCGATGCCGTGGTGGAAGCCATTCATGATTTTGAAGGTGCTTATGCACTTGGAGTCATCGCCACCGACGAGCCGAATACGCTGATAGCCGCCCGCAAAGGCAGTCCATTAGTAATCGGAATTGGTATCGGTGAACATTTTATTGCTTCCGATGTATCTGCCTTACTACCCGTTACCCAGAACTTCATTTTTCTGGAAGATGGCGATGTTGCTAAACTGACACGCGAGAGCATTGAAATTTACAGCTCTGTAACCGGTGAGAAAGTAGAGCGTCCGATTAAACAATCCTCTTTAAACATTACGGCAGTAGAGCTGGGCGAACATCGTCACTACATGCACAAAGAGATCTTCGAACAGCCACAAGCTGTAATTGACACTCTTGAGGGACGAGTAACGCAGGATCAAGTGCTGGTTTCAACTTTTGGTCCTGGCGCCGAATCCATTTTCAAAAGTATTGAACGGCTGCATATTATTGCCTGCGGTACCAGTTATCATGCGGGCATGGTGGCAAAATACTGGGCTGAAGATATTGTTCGTCTTCCTTGCCAAGTTGAAGTGGCCAGTGAGTTTCGTTATCGAAATCCAGTCATCGAAGATAATACGCTTTTTGTCACCATCAGCCAGTCGGGCGAAACTGCCGACACATTGGCTGCTTTGCAGCAAATTAAAGCTTATGCTGCTGCTAGTCTTGATGCCTTCGCGGTAAAAAATATTCAAACATTATCAATCTGTAATGTAGCTGAAAGCAGCCTGACCCGTGAAGCTGATCTATGTTATCTCACCCATGCCGGGCCGGAAATCGGTGTCGCTTCCACCAAGTCTTTTACCACTCAGTTAGTAGCGTTAGCCTTATTGTTAACGTGTATTGGAAAAGTCAAAAAACGCATCACCCGCGAACGTGAAAAACACATCACGCAAGGCCTACAGAAATTACCTAATCTGATCCAGAATGCCCTGATGCATGAACAGGAAATTCAGGACATTGCTCAGGCTTTTGCAGATAAACAGCATGCACTCTTTTTGGGTCGAGGCACGATGTATCCAATAGCGTTGGAAGGTGCTTTAAAACTTAAAGAAATCAGTTATATCCATGCAGAAGCTTATCCTGCCGGTGAGCTTAAACATGGTCCATTGGCATTGATTGATGAAAATATGCCGGTAATTGCTATTGCTCCGCTCGATGATCTGCTGGAAAAGCTCAAATCCAATCTTCATGAAGTAAAAGCCCGCGGTGGTCAGATGATTGTGTTTGAAGATGAACGTTCGGATATCAGTTCTGAGTCGGGTTTTAAGGTTATTAAAGCGACCACGAACGTAGGCCGTATTACTGCCCCGATAACTTACAATATTCTCCTTCAATTGCTCAGTTACCACGTTGCTTTAATTAAAGGCACAGATGTCGATCAACCACGTAATTTAGCGAAGTCGGTTACTGTTGAATAAATTAACCTAGTTAACACATAAAAAAATAAGCAGAGATTTAAATGGAAAAAGTTGCATTAATAACTGGTATCACTGGTCAGGATGGTGCTTATCTAGCGGAGCTTTTATTAGAAAAAGGCTATGTAGTGCATGGCATAAAACGTCGCGCCTCTTTATTCAACACCGATCGTGTTGATCATCTATATCAGGATCCGCATGTTGATAATAAAAATTTCATTTTGCACTATGGTGACTTGACTGATTCAACTAATCTGATTCGGATCATCCAGCAGGTTCAGCCCGATGAAATTTATAACCTGGCCGCAATGAGTCATGTTGCGGTCAGTTTTGAAACACCGGAATACACAGCGAATGCCGATGGTATTGGCACGCTGCGAATTCTGGAAGCGATTCGAATATTGGGGCTCGAAAAGAAAACCAAATTTTATCAGGCTTCCACTTCAGAGCTTTATGGTTTGGTACAGGAAACTCCACAGAAAGAAACAACACCATTTTATCCACGTAGTCCTTATGCTGTTGCCAAATTATATGGTTATTGGATCACGGTGAATTATCGTGAAGCGTATGGCATTTATGCCTGCAATGGTATTTTGTTCAATCATGAATCACCGATTCGAGGTGAAACATTTGTCACCCGAAAAATTACCCGTGCGTTAGCCAGAATTAAACTAGGCTTACAAGACTGCCTATACCTAGGCAACCTTGATGCTTTACGTGACTGGGGACATGCCAAGGATTATGTTGAGATGCAGTGGTTAATGCTGCAGCAGGAACAGCCAGAGGACTTTGTCATCGCAACAGGTGTGCAATACAGCGTTCGTGATTTCGTCAATACCGCAGCGAAAGAACTGGATATTACTATTAGCTGGGAAGGCAAAGGTGTTGAGGAAAAAGGTTATGATGCAGATGGGAAATGCATTGTTCAAGTAGACCCGCGCTATTTCCGTCCAACTGAAGTTGAGACGTTACTGGGTGATCCGACTAAAGCAAAAGAAAAACTTGGCTGGACACCTAAAATCAGTTTTGAAGAACTCGTAGCAGAAATGGTGCGTGAAGATTATAAATCTGCAGAACGTGATGAATTAGTAAAAAAACATGGTTTTACTGTATATGACTACCATGAATAAATCAGACAAAATCTATGTTGCAGGTCATCGTGGTTTAGTTGGTTCAGCACTAGTTCGAAATCTTGAGGAAAAGGGGTATAGCAATATACTCAAAAGAACCCATACTGAATTGGATTTGACTGATGAAAAAGCAGTAGCAGAATTCTTCAAGACTGAAAATCCTGACTATGTGTTTCTTGCAGCAGCAAAAGTTGGCGGTATCCACGCTAACAATACTTATCCGGCTGAATTTATCCGAGACAACTTGGCCATTCAGAATAATGTGATACATCATGCGTACCTGAATAATGTAAAACGCTTACTGTTCTTGGGGTCGAGTTGCATTTATCCTAAAAACGCACCGCAGCCATTGAAAGAAGAATATTTATTAACAGGCCCGCTTGAAGAAACCAACCGTCCTTATGCATTGGCTAAAATCGCTGGCATTGAGATGTGTTGGAGCTATAACCGCCAGTACGGCACACGATATCTTGCAGCCATGCCAACCAATCTTTATGGGCCTGGCGATAATTATGATTTAAATAATTCACATGTTTTACCGGCGCTTATCCGTAAATTTCATTTGGCTAAATTGGCTGGAGAAGGAAATAGAGCATCAATCCTTGATGATGAAGAAAAACATGGAAAACTACCTGAGCCATACAGGAGTGTAGTATTAAAAGCGTGTGAAAAAGGCCAAATTCCCGCAGTTGTTGTTTGGGGTACAGGTAAGCCAAAACGGGAGTTTATGTATAGCGAAGACATGGCAGATGCTTGTGTGCATTTAATGAATCTTGATGATAAGCAGTATAAGCCATTATTGGGAGCGTCCCGTAATGACGGCTTGCCACCGGTTGTAAATGTAGGCGTTGGGGACGATCTGACAATCAAGCAACTGGCAGAAATGATACAAGAAGTTGTTGGAAACAATGGTCAAATCGTATTTGATGAGACTAAACCAGACGGAACAATGCGAAAGTTAATGGATATTGAAAGACTAAAAAAAATGGGCAGTAAAGCTCAGACCAGTTTAAAAAATGGTATTGAAACTGTTTATACGGCCTATAAAAATGCATAGCCTGATTATAGCTTTGGATTGGAATTACATTAAAAATATTAGCTTGAACGCGACTTAAAGTTTGTAATGCCCTCACTAAAAAATCAGTTTCAAACCCAGCTCAAAAAAATCACTGACAGGCCAGGACTTAATAAAATCCTACAAAACACTGGTTGGTTGTTTGCCGATAGGGTTTTGCGGATGGGCTTAGCGTTTGTCGTTACCATCTGGCTTGCACGTTATTTAGGGCCGGAACAATTTGGGTTACTCAATTTTGCCATGGCATTTGTAGCATTATTTGGTGCTATTGCCACCGTTGGTTTGAACAGTGTTGTTGTGCGCGATTTAGTAAAATTTCCCGAAAAAACTTCATCGATACTGAGTACTTCTATCTCATTGCAGATATTGGGTGGGTTAATAACGTTCAGTTTAATCGTGCTGGCTATCCATTTTTTAAAACCAGAAGATGCTTTGGCACGAGCAATAGCTATTATCCTTGGACTGAGTATGGTCGTTAAGTTTTCAGAAACGATTAAGTATTGGTATGAATCACAAGTGCAATCTAAGTTTGTTGTTTGGGCTGAAAGTGCTGTTCTAGTCCTGTTTGCAGCAATCAAGATTCTTTTGATATTACAACAAGCACCACTCATCAGTTTTGCATGGGCAATATTCGCAGAGACAGTGGTTTTGGCAATTGCATTAATCATTTTATATTCGATTCAATCAAAAACAAGCAAAATATGGCAACCCCAGCTTTGTCAGGCTAAAACATTACTTCGAGAGAGTTGGCCTCTTATATTGTCAGGCTTGTCGGTAATGGTTTATATGAGAATAGATCAAGTCATGCTTGGACAAATGCTCAATAATGAGGCTGTAGGTATTTATTCAGCTGCAGTGAAAATAAGTGAAATGTGGTACTTCGTACCAATAGCAATAGTTGCTTCAGTATATCCAGCGATTATTAGCTCTAAAGAAAAAAGTGAATCGTTATATCAGCAAAGAATGCAAAATCTCTATGACTTAATGGTTTATATCTCTGTTTTTGTAGCATTAATTGTGACATTTTCAGCTGACTGGATTGTTATTTCACTTTTCGGAGATGCTTATAGTGAATCTGGATTTGTTCTAGCTGTTCATATTTGGATAGGTTTATTTGTTTCATTAGGTGTTGCAAGTAGTAAATGGTTTTTACTTGAAAATCTAAGTAAATTAATTTTTTATAGAACACTTTATGGTGCACTCTTAAACGTTTTATTAAATTTAGTTCTAATCCCGTCGTTTGGTATAAAGGGGTGTTTAATCGCTACTCTAATCAGTTATTCATTCGCGGCATTATGGTTTGATGCTTTTGCAAAAAAGACAAGAAAAGCTTTTGTTATGAAAATAAGAGCATTAATTTTCAGGAGTTTATATGCCGCTTAAAACCGTGTTGGCAAAGATTATTCCCCGTAAAGCCAAAAAAAGTTTAAGAAACTTTTGGATTTTGGCTGATAAGTATGGCCAAAGAAGATCAATTAAATATGACAAGTGTTTAGATAAAAAGGGCCAAGAAATACCTTGGTACACTTATCCTGCTTACGAATATCTTAATAGCCTTGATTTCAAAGACCTGGACATACTTGAGTTTGGATCAGGAGCCAGCTCAACTTGGTGGGCTGAAAGAGCCAAAAGTGTTACCTCAATTGAACATAACAAAGAATGGTATGAAATCGTTAAGCAAAGACAAACTAATAATTTAAAAATAATTTTTGCAGAAACAGAGGAAAAATATATTTCAGCTGGTAATTTTGAAAAATACGACGTCGTAGTGATTGATGGTCAGTACCGACATGCTTGTGCAAAAAATCTTAAAAACATTATAAAAGGTGAAGGATTAATTATTTTGGACAATGCTGACAGGCATCCAACAACTGCAAAACTTTTGAGAGAAACATACAATCTTTTGCAAGTAGATATGCATGGTTTTGGTCCGATCAATGACTATACATGGACAACATCGCTTTTCTTTTCAAGAGGTTTCCAGTGCCTACCTAAAACCAATAGATTGCCTGTTTATTCTGTTGGCGCTTTAAAAGAGCTTGCCGAATGAAAAGTATGATTAAAAAAATCTTACCAAAACAATGGTTAGAATATATTCGTATAAAAATTCTGAGTAGTTATGCGACAAAATCTTATTCTCAAGAAGGAGAGGATATGATTTTACGCCGAATATTTGAGTATAAAGCGGATGGTTTTTATGTTGATGTAGGCGCACATCACCCTGTCCGATTTTCAAATACTTATTTATTTTATAAACAGGGCTGGACAGGTATTAATATTGATGCAATGCCAGGAGCAATGAAGCTATTCAATAAGATCAGACGTAAAGACATTAATCTTGAACAAGCTATTTCAGAAAAAGAAAAAACGCTGACCTATTATCAGTTTAATGATCCTGCTTTAAATGGCTTTGATGTCAAACTATCTGAGAAACGCGACTCTGAACCAAATGGTTATAACATTCAATTTAAAACTCAGTTAAAAACAAAAAGTCTTGAAATCATTCTGGATGATTATTTACCAATTAATAAAATAATTGATTTCATGTCAATTGATGTTGAAGGGCTTGATTACGAAGTCTTACGTTCCTTGAATTTAATTAAGTACAAACCAAGAGTTTTATTATTGGAAATTCTGTATACATCAGATAACAATAATAAAAATGAAATTGTTTCTTATCTTGAACAAAATGGATATGTTTATTTTGCTAAAACATTAAATACAACGTTTTTCATGCATAAAGATTTTTTAAGATGACAGCGCCTATAGCTTTATTTGTTTACAATCGCCCCGAACATACAAAAAAAACTATAGAAGCTCTACAGAAAAATGATTTAGCTAATGAAAGCAATTTATACATATTTTCTGATGCTGCAAAGCATCAAGAAGCGACTGTCCAAGTTCAGGCAGTGAGAGAGTACATTGCAAGTATTAATGGTTTCAAGTCAGTTACAATTATTAATCGAAATTGCAACTTAGGATTAGCTGATTCGATAGTAGATGGTGTTACAAAACTCTGTAATTCAGATGGAAAAGCTATTATTCTGGAAGACGATATTGTGACATCTAAAGGTTTTTTGCGTTTTATGAATAATGCATTAAACCTGTACGCAGATGACGAGAAAGTTATGCATATCTCAGGATATATGTTTGGAATTGATAAACCAGAAGAAATTCCCGAAACATTTTTTTATCGTGTGCCTTCATGTTGGGGGTGGGCTACATGGAAACGTGCCTGGGAGGATTTTGAACCTGATGCAGCAAATCTGCTTGACCGGCTCAATCTGTCCAAGAAAAAATATGATTTTGATATTGAGAATACTTATGATTACAGTGAAATGCTTCAGATGCAAGCTTCTGGAAAATTAAATTCTTGGGCAATACGTTGGTATGCGAGTGTTTTTTTGAATAATGGATTATGCCTTCACCCGAACAAATCCTTTACTAATAATATTGGTTTGGACGGTTCAGGGACTAACTGTGGAACAAGTAATTCTTATGAAATTTCGGACTTAAAAGAGGATTTCAGTATCAATGCTAAACTGAAATTAGATGAGAACCAAATGGCGCTTCAAAAAATAAAGAATTTTAATAAAAGTAAATTACCACATTTTTATCGGCGTTTTGTTAGGAAGATTCTGAAAATAGCTCAAAAAATACTGTTAAAAGGCTAAATATTTAATGTTAGTAAAAGCATTTTTCTATGAACCAGCTAAGCATATTTATAAATTATTAACAGACATTGATTATCGTGAATGGTGTATTCAGTCTACGAAATTAGGACGATTAAGGCGATTTACTGAGTGTCGTGGTAAAGTACGAAAATGGCATGTAAATATACCTGATGCAGCATCTTTTTTATCTGCATATAAGGAAATATTTGTTAGTAAAATCTATCAGTTTGAATTCGAAAATGATCAACCAGCCATTCTTGATTTGGGAGCCAATATTGGCCTTAGTGTTTTATATTTTAAAACCATATTTCCTCAGGCAAAAATTACAGCCTTTGAAGCCGATCCGAAGATATTTTCATATTTAGAACACAATATTCTGACCAATGGATTTAACGACGTGGAATTAATTAATAAGGCAATTTGGAATCAAAATAGTATTTTGAGGTTTCATGCAGAAGGTGCAGATGGTGGGAGAGTTTTTGATTCATCAACTGAAAAAATGATTGAAATTGAAGCTGTTGATATATGCGAACATCTTGAACAGCATCATTACGATTTTCTAAAAATGGATATTGAAGGAGCTGAGGATCAAGTTTTTCTGGCTTTGGAGAATCATCTTGCAAAATTTAAATATATTTTCCTTGAATATCATTCTTCTGTTGGAAAGCCACAAAGTTTAGCAGTCATGCTGGATCTTCTAACTCATAATGGCTTTAGATTTGACATACATAGTCTGATGGATAGTCAACAGCCACTCGTTGCTAAAAAAATTACAACCGATTTTGACTTACAGCTCAATATTTTTGCATGGAAAGTCTAATTATGAGACACATAGGAAAACATTCCCCATGAAGTCTCTTTTGGTTAATAGTTTTGATCTGCATGGTGGTGCAGCAATAGCTACCTATCGACTTCACCATGCTTTACGGACTGTTAATGTCGAATCAAATTTATTCGTTCAGCGAAAATATAGTAGTGATGAAACAGTGATTGCTTCAAAGAGTGCTGCTTCAACTTTAGTTTCACAGTTAAGTTCAAAGTTTGATTCATTACCTTTAAAAAGATACCCCGCTCGAACAGGACAGCTTTTTTCGCCTGCAATAACTCCTGATAGATTAATTCGCCGAGTTAAAGAACTGGATCCGGATATTGTGCATTTATTTTGGATTACAGCAGGTTTCATAAAAATTGAAAGTTTGGCTAAGTTAAATAAACCCGTGGTATGGACTCTCCATGATATGTGGCCGTTTACTGGAGGCTGTCATTATGACAACTACTGTAATCGTTATACAAAGTCTTGTGGTAAATGTCCGCTTTTAGGTTCATCTAAAGATTATGATCTATCAGCCAAAGTACTACAACGAAAACAAGCCGCTTGGAATGATCTTGATATAACAATCGTTGCAACAAGTAGATGGCTTGCTGACTGTGCCCAAAAAAGTACACTATTTCAAAATAAGCGTATAGAAATTATTGCGAATGCATTTGATATAGAAAAATATCACCCAATAGATAAGCCTGCTGCAAGGAATGCCTTTAATTTTCCACAGCACAAAAAACTGGTGTTATTTTCAGCATTTAATGCGACTAATGATAAAAGAAAAGGCTATCAGCATTTATTGCCTGCTTTAAAAAATATGAATGAGCATGATAAAGCAGATATTGAACTTATTATTTTGGGAGCAAACAAACCTGCGAAAACTTTTGATTTTGGCATGGAGGTTCACTACATAGAGCATCTGCAGGACGAAATAAGTCAAGTTTTGCTTTACTCTGCTGTGGATGTTTTAGTGTTGCCTTCTGAACAGGAAAATCTATCAAATACTGTGATTGAGGCTATGCTTTGTGCAACTCCTGTTGTTGCATTTGAAATTGGTGGTATGCCTGACATTATTGAACACAATGTTAATGGTTATCTTGCAAAACCGTTTGAACCAGTTGACTTGGCAGAGGGTATTCTTAGAGTTCTTAATGCTTTGGATTCATCTGGTATGGCATTGTCTGCTAGATGTATTGCCGTAGAAAAATATAATAGAGAAAAAATTGCGAACGAATATCTTAATCTTTATCAAGACATAAAAAATGATAAAAATAATACTTACTAAGTTAAAAAAAATATATTTAAAAGAACAGTTCAACCCGAGTATTTTGGGTTTGTTTATAAATCCATATTATTTTTCAAGGATATCTTTGTATAAAGCTATAAAGAGTGCCTCTGGAAATCTGGATGGGTCGTTACTTGATATTGGCTGTGGTAATAAACCATATGAGCAACTTTTTAATGTTGAAAGTTATATTGGGGTAGAGTTAGATACGGTTGAAAATAGAACCAATAAAAAAGCAGACTATTTCTATGATGGTTTGACATTACCATTTTCGAGCGATTCTTTTGATTCGATAATATGTAACCAGGTTTTTGAGCATGTGTTTAATCCTGATCAGTTTCTTCAGGAGATCTTCAGGGTTACCAAGCCTGGCGGAAAGATTATTTTAACTGCACCATTCATCTGGGATGAACATGAGCAGCCATATGACTTTGCAAGATATACCTCTTATGGATTGAATTTTCTACTAAAAAAATACGGTTTCGAAGTCATAACTTTTAAAAAAACATTGTCTGATGCTTCACTTTTTTTTCAATTAATAAATGTTTACTTATATAAAGTTACATTAACAAAAAATAAATACTTTAACCTTTCTTTTATGGTTTTTTTGCTTTCTTTTTTTAATGTAATAGGACTTTTTCTTTCTTTTTTGCTACCTAAGAATAAAGATTTATACCTGGATAATGTTGTTCTTGCGAAAAAATTATAAAAAATGAATAGTTTTACAGTTGTAATCGCAACCTTTAATGCAGAGACTACACTTCTACAGGCTATCAATAGCTTTGTTAACCAAAATTACAAGAATAAACAGTTAATAATTATTGACGGAAGCTCAACTGATAAGACTGTTCAAATACTCAAAGAAAATGAACATCATATTGATTACTGGATATCAGAACCGGATACAGGAATTTACAATGCCTGGAATAAAGCATTGCCGCATATTAATGGCGAGTGGATTTATTTTTTAGGCGCTGATGATTACTTCACTCATTCTGAGGTTTTTGCTCAGTTCGAGGCAACATTAGCAGTGGTTCCTGAAAAAATACTCGTAGCTTATGGCATAGTAAGTTATATCTCAGTACATTCAGAATATTTATATTCTCATGGTTTACCTTGGGAGCAAGTAGGTAAAAAATATCGCCAACTGATGACTATTCCCCATCAAGGCGTTTTTCATCGAAAAGAATTATTTAATAAATATGGTACTTTTGATGAATCATTTCGGATTGCGGGCGATTATGAGCTGTTACTCAGATACTTAAAAGATCACGATGCGGTCTTTATCCCGTTAGAAATAGCAATGATGCGGCAGGGGGGCGTCAGTAGTGATATTACTAACTCACTCAAGATCATCTGGGAGGTGAGACGTGCGCAGCTTAAAAATGGCTTATTAATTCCTGGTGTATTTTGGTTGATGGCGCTAAGCCGTGTATATATTCGGCTTGTACTTTGGAAAATATTAGGTGAGCGTCAAACTAGACGTTTACTTGATTTTGGCAGAGCCTTAATGGGAAAGCCGCCACATTGGACAAAAAACTTATAATCTAAAGCTGCTGTATCATTAAGCTTTTCTGAGCTCACTCTAAAAGTATAACCATGAAATTAACCATCGTTGTCCCTTCTTTTAATTATGCCCAATTTTTGGATGCATGCCTGACAAGTATCCAACAACAGGATTATGCGAATTTTGAGATCTTGATAGCTGACGGTGGATCAACTGATCAGTCCGTGGAAATTATTCAGGGATATTGTGAAACTGATAAGCGTTTTAAATTGGTTAGTACAGAGGATAATGGGCAGGCGGATGCGATTCAAAAGGCCTTCGTTCATGCAACAGGTGAGGTATTTGGTTTTTTAAATGCAGACGATACATATTTGGCCAAAGATAGTTTCACTGAAATTGTAAGATCCTTTGAACAATATCCAAATATTGGTTTAGTAAGCTTTAGAGGTTATTACATTGATGCTCAGGGTAAATGGATCAAGCCCATTAATTATCGTTATCATCCGTTTGATGGCTTCCATTGGATGAAGTTTCGGACCGCTGTTTTACAACCTGCTACGTTCTGGAAGCGTGAGGTTTATGAGCAAACAAATTGGCCAGTTGCTTTTAACTTTGTTTTTGATGTCGTATTTTTTTACCAAGCTTTTCAAAAGTATTCATGGTTAGAGATGACTAAGCCTATTGCAGGGTATCGATTACATGGTGAAAATAAGTCAATGTTTGTTAAATCTAGCCGAATAATCGAATTAGCCGCTTTTGAAGAGCTGAAGTTCGGTCAAAAAAGCTTCCGAGCTAAATATCTTAAAGGGATAGCAAAATTGGCTGCTGTTTTTGAGGGGCGGGGAAAAATAGGCCAAATCCTGAACTACTGGTTATATACAGTAGTTAACGGAGTTGCGTTTATTAGCTGTTACCGATTGCCAAGTATCTAAATAAATGCTGAAAATATCCATAATCACTGTTTGTTATAACGCTGCTCATACCTTACCCGACACTATTCGTTCTGTTGCTGAACAAGATTATCCTGAGATAGAACATATCATTGTGGATGGAGGCTCAACAGATGGAACGGTAAATATTATTGAAAAATCTCTAAGTGTTACCCGTTTCGTTTCTGAGCCAGATAAAGGTATCTATGATGCAATGAATAAAGGGATCGCTATGGCAACAGGTAATGTTATCGGCACTTTGAATGCTGATGATTTTTATGCGACGCCTTCAGCGATTGATACAGTGGCGAAGTCTTTCTTAGACACTCAGATAGATGCTTGCTTTGCTGATCTTGTTTATGTCGATACGAAGGATACGAGCCAAATTATAAGATATTGGAAGTCTAACCCCTTTCAGCCGGGAGCCTTCAAATTGGGTTGGATGCCAGCACACCCGACTTTTTTTGTTAGAAGCAGCATCTATAAAAAATATGGTGTATTTGATTTACGTTATCAGCTTGCTGCAGATATGCAGCTATTATTCCGACTATTAGAAAAACATAAAATTAATACAGTTTATTTACCAAACGTATTAATAAAAATGCGAATGGGCGGCGCGACAAACAAAAATATTAAAAATATTTTTGAACAAAATAGAGAAATTCTCAGCGTTTTGGATGACTATTATGAACATAGTAGTCGTTTAAAATTCTTTTTTAACAAACTCGTTGACAGGGTTAAGCAATTTTTTCTAAGGCCAAAAAAACTTTAATGTTATGTAATCAAGATTATATGGAATTACCAAAAGTAACTGTCTTAATGGCAACTTTTAATGGAATACGCTGGGTCAAAGAACAAATCGAAAGTATTAAGTTACAAAAGTCTGTTCATGTTAATTTAGTTATTTCCGATGATGGTTCGACGGATGGAACCTATGAATGGTTAGAAGAGTTGGCAAGAACGAATGAAAACATTGAGTTACATTGCAATAACAGTTCTACTCGAGGAGCTGCTGGTAACTTCTATCACTTAATTGAAAACATTAATATGGATAGTTCTGACTATATAGCACTTGCTGATCAAGACGATATATGGTTCGAAGATAAATTAAATAATCAGATTCAATCTCTAAAGTTAACCTCTTCTGAGGGAGTCTCTTCAGATGTCATAGCATTTTGGCCTGATGGAAAAAAAGAACGGATCATCAAGTCTGATGAAATGAAAAAGTTTGATTTTTTATTTGAATCGGCTGGTCCTGGATGCAGCTATATATTTACCCCCGGCCTATTTACGCTTATAAAAAAGTCGCTTGAAAAATTAAAGAAAGAAGATCGGCCAGATCTGCATGATTGGTTTGTTTATGCAGTTGCCAGAGCAAATAAAAAAAACTGGACAATTGACCCAGTCCCCTCACTTAAATATCGTCAACATGAGAACAACGTGATGGGGGTAAACCGGGGGTGGCAGGCAAAGTTGAATAGATTGTCAAAAATAAACGACGGTTGGTATCGACAGGAAGTTATCAAAATTTCTCGTATCGTAGAGAAAATGACATCAGATGAAGAAGTCTTAAATGTATGCCGTATTGTTAGTGCAGATACTTTTGCAAATCGACTAAAACTAATGGCGTTACTTCCTGAAACACGAAGAGCCAAAATGGATAGAGTAATGCTCTACTGTGCTTGTGGTTTATTTCTGTTTTAGCACTGTATGTTGACTCGACTTAACCAAAACTCTATTTGGAGTTTTGCCGGAGGAGCTATACCAGCTTTAGCTGCTTTGGCATCAATTCCAGTTTTTATTTATTTGCTAGGTGTTGAAAGATTTGCAATCTTATCATTATTACTTTCATTAAACCTATTCTTCTTTGTATACGATTTTGGCTTAGCTCGTGCAATGCACTTTTTTGTGCCAAAAGATAAATATCAATGCCCTCAACAAGTAAAAATACTTACAAGTACTAGCCTTGCTATAGCATTTGTAATCGGAAGTGCTACATCATTATTTATATTTTTACTTAGTCCTTATTTAGTTGACTATTGGTTACATGTATCAAAAGCAGAAACTAAAGAAATTATCCTTGCCTTTCAGATTGCAGGTTTTGGAGTCCTACCCGCAGTAATGATGAGCGTATTAAGGGGAAGATTTGAGGGTGCTGGTGCATTCAAAGAGGCGAATTTAGCAAAAATATTTTCTGGTACAAGTTTATTTTTGCTTCCAATATTAGTTTCGTTTAACCAAGACTCAATTGTTTTGTTAGCTTTTGCTATTACTTTTTCACGTTATCTTTCATTTGTAATATATATAAAATTAACAAGAATCATAAACTTCAAAAGTTGGGTTCATGTAGACCTTTCTTTAGTATCCAAAATCAAAAATTATGCATTTTGGGCTGCTATATCGGGTTTTTTTTCAACGGCATTTATTTATGCCGATAGATTTTTTGTTGCGGGTTTCGTATCACAAGCTGAGTTATCGGTATATATTGCTAGCCAGGATATCATAAGTAGATATCTTATTATTCCATGGTCTATAGCGATTGTTCTTACGCCATACTTTGCCTCTGAGAAGTTCTCTTCAATTGATTTTAAGAACATCCATTTCACTTCTTTGAAAAAAATTACAATTCTTACATTATTATTTGCACTTGCAGTAGTCAGTATAATTTATGGCATATTGCCATTTTTGCTTAATGTTGAGTTTCTCGGCTTAGTGAGTAACATCTCTTTAATATTACTTTTAGGTGTTATTTTTGCCTCTATTGCACAGCTCCCACTTGTATTTTTATACGCACAGGGGAAAGCAAGGCTTTTGAGTTTAATTTTCATGAGTGAAGGAATTTTATACCTTTGTTTCGCTCCATTTATATACGGAAAATTTGGAGTGTATGGGGCCGCAGCAGTTTGGTCAACACGATTATTTATAGAAATGGCAATGTTGTATTTAGTTGCTCATAGGATGATGCGAAATTGATAAATTATAATTTTTTTTCAGAGATTAGATTTAAATATATATTATTTTCCATATTAGGATTAATAGCGGTTTACTTATGTCAATCAGCTTCAAAGGACTGGAGTAATTATCAGTGGCTGTTTTCTATTGATAATCAAAAGAGTTGGACACAAATGCTTTCCGAGTTCTCTATATTTAAAGAGCCAGCATATTTTGTCTTATCAAAGCTTGGTGGGGAGGTAATTGGTTTCTCATTATTCATGGGGATTATAACTATAATAACTTTAGTCATTAAATTAAATTATTTGTCTAAAATAGTGGATTCCGTCCCTGCAGCATGTTTTTTTTATTTTTGTTTATATTTTTTCCTTTTTGATACAACAGTTCTTCGCGTGGCTTATGCAACAGCATTGGTTATTCCGGCATTTTATTTTTTGCAGCATAAACGCATCTCGTTAAGTTTTTTACTGGTTGGACTAGCAAGTCAAATTCATCTGACCACTATTGCTTTCATGATTATTTATCCATTGTATTGGGTTAGACAGTTAAATTTTGTGGTGCTAGGGATTTTTATACTTTCCCCAATATTGATTTGGATTGACTTTTCAGCTTTTGACTGGCTAATAAGATTTTCTATGATTTTTACTGATAAATACCAATTTTATGCACGCCCTGAATTACTTCAGCAGCAAAATTCAACGGGTTTGTATTTTTATTTTATAGGCTTTTATTATTTGCTTGTTGCAGGTATTTATTTTTACCTTAGGGATGAAATTTTGACAGATCCTTTTAAACGTGTGATGGCCTCAATCGCAATGTTGGGAGTAATTATTATGTGTCTTTTACATGATAATGTTGCTGTGGGGGCACGACTAGGTGAATTATTTTTAATCAGTACAGTTTTACTACTTAGTTGGGTATATTTAAATGCTAGAGCTAAACAACAACTTTTGATTCAAATCAGCATGATTGTAGTCTTCTCAAGTTATGCTGTAGCTAGATTCTTTTACCTATTCCCAAACTTTTTTGAATGAGAAAATTGATGAGTCAAAATATAAGTTGCTTCAAAGCCTACGATATTCGAGGAAAACTAGGCGAAGAGCTTAACCCCGATGTCGCTTATCGAATTGGATATGCCTATGCTAAAAATTTAAATGCCAGACGGGTTGTGGTTGGTGGCGATATTCGGCATACCAGTGAACCATTAAAACTGGCTTTGGCTCAAGGCCTGATGGACGCCGGAGCAGAAGTTATTGATATCGGTATGGTAGGCACAGAAGAGATTTATTTTGCCTCATTTTATCTGGATGTTGATGGTGGTATTGAAGTGACGGCAAGCCATAATCCCATGGACTATAACGGCATGAAACTGGTGGGGCGTGGTGCTTTGCCGATAAGTGGTGATAGTGGCTTAAATGAAATCCGTGATTTGGCCGAACGTATTGATTCCCCTTTTAACACATCAAAAGCAGTTGTCTCTGATAAGGTTAATACTTCTGCCACTATTACATCTGAAAACACTGTTTTCAGTGGAACGAATAATGCCAATAAATACAAACAGCAATCGATACTTCAACCCTACGTTGAGCATCTGCTGAGCTATATTGATCTGGCAAAACTTAAACCGTTAAAGCTGGTTGTGAACGCGGGTAATGGTGCCGCTGGACATGTAATTGATGCTATTGAACAATACTTTAAACCCGCTAATGTGCCAGTGGAGTTTATTAAGGTGCATCATGAAGCTGACGGCAATTTTCCGAATGGTATTCCTAACCCTTTATTACCCGAAAACCGTGCAGCAACTGCTGATGCAGTCATTGCTAATAAAGCCGATATTGGTATCGCCTGGGATGGGGATTTTGATCGGTGTTTTCTGTTTGATGAAAATGGCCGCTTTATCGAAGGGTATTACATTGTCGGTTTATTGGCTGAAGCATTTTTGCTTAAGTCACCGGGTGAAAAAATCATTCATGATCCACGGTTGACATGGAACACCATCGATCAGGTTGAAGCGGCGGGTGGCAAACCTATTCAATCCAAAACTGGCCATGCTTTCATCAAAGAACGTATGCGTCTGGAAAATGCGATTTATGGTGGTGAAATGAGCGCTCACCATTATTTCAGGGATTTTGCCTATTGTGATAGCGGCATGATTCCCTGGCTGTTGGTAGCTGAATTAATCAGTGTAGCAGGCAAGCCTTTATCTGAACTGGTTAATGAGCGAATGGCGAAATACCCGTGCAGTGGTGAAATTAATTATCGGGTAGCAGATGTTAATGTCATTCTTGATAAAATTCTTCAACATTTTTCTGCTGAAAATCCATTGATTGATAAAACAGATGGAATAAGCCTCGAGTTTGACCGATGGCGATTTAACTTACGCTCATCTAATACTGAACCATTGTTACGTCTAAATGTTGAAACTCGGGCTGATGAGGCTTTGATGAAAGCCAAAGTGGCAGAAATCGAACAGATAATTCATAGCTGATGAAGGTTTTTGTAACAGGCGCAACAGGGTTTGTCGGCAAAGCCCTAATAGATTCATTGCTGGCAGATCAACATAATGTTATTGCTGCGGTTAGGAAATTAACTAAGCAATTGCCAACATCGGTAACCCAGGTCGTGATTGGCGATTTGTCGGAGTTCGCTGAGGCTGACGATAATGAGTTTGAGACCAAATTAGCGACTTTTTTATCAGTTTCTGATGTATTAGTTCACCTTGCTGGACGAGCCCATATTACAAGTGACGACCCAATTAACGATCAATCACTTTTTGATGCAGTAAACGCTTCAGCAACTTTCAAGCTGGCAAAACTAGCTTCTAAATACAATGTTAAACGGTTTTTGTTTCTTAGCTCGATTGGTGTCAATGGCAATCAAACCAGTCAGACACCATTCACAGAGCAAGATACTCCAAACCCTCAGGAACCTTATGCAGTTTCAAAATGGCGAGCTGAGCAACTAATTACAAATCACCAATTTTCAAATCAGATGGAATGGGTCATCATCAGACCTCCTTTGGTATACGGACCTGATGCGCCTGGTAACTTTGCAAGTTTACTCAAGTGGACGAAAAGTGGCTTACCGTTGCCTTTTGGAGCAATACATAACAAGCGTTCAATGATCGCCCTGGATAATTTGGCGGATTTCATTACGTTGTGTCTTGATGCACCTGCCGCGGGAAATCAAACGTTTGTGATTGCCGACGATGAATCTGTTTCCTTGAGTGAATTGCTTAAAAAAGTTGCTACTAGCCAAGGAGTATCAGCAAAATTAATTCCAGTACCTGTAGGATTGATGAAAAATACTGCGAAATTACTGGGTAAATCGGCTTTAGCGATTCGATTGTTTGGAGATTTGCAGATAGATAACAGAAAAGCCCGACATTTGCTTGGCTGGAAACCCGTCACGACAATGGATCAACAGCTTAAGAAAATGGCTGAGCCGAATAAAAATAATGCTTTAATTACAAATAATAAAACGAGAAATTCATGACCCGAGTTGTTATCCGTTTACTGGATGTTATCTTTTCTGGTGCTGGCCTGTTGATCGGTTTGCCTATTTTATTAATTCTGATCGTTATCGGTTGGTTTGATACTGGTTCCCCCATATTCAGGCAACAGCGTGTGGGGCGAAATCAAAAGCCCTTTACATTAGTCAAATTCCGTACCATGACAAAAGATACGGCGCATGTAGCCAGTCATCTGGCTTCAGCCTCTTCGATTACTCCCTTTGGTCGTTTTCTGCGTCGAACCAAGTTGGATGAGTTACCGCAATTGTGGAATGTCTTGAAAGGAGAAATGAGTCTGGTTGGGCCCAGACCATGCCTTTTTAACCAGCTTGAATTAATTGAGGAACGCGCAGCGAAAGATGTGTTTAAGGTTAGACCTGGTATTACCGGACTAGCACAAATAAATGATATAGATATGTCGACACCACAATTGTTGGCAACAACTGATGCCAGAATGATTGAACAGCTCAGTGTTCGATTTTATTTCAGCCTTATCCTGCAAACGCTTACTGGTAAAGGCAGGGGAGACAGGGTAAATAAATCTACATAACCGTTCTTTAGTGCATCAATGTTAATGAAGTGAAATTAACAACGATAAATATTTTGTGAACAGCTTCTCACGTTGTCAATTTTTCCAAGGATTTTACTAGATCTGAAAAGATAAATTCCCTTACTCTTTAATTGCAGCTCTGGAGAGCTGAATTTAACTAAACAAGGAGTATGGAAAGATGTTTAAAAAAAGGATCATTTCGTTATTACTGGCGTTTTCACTTTCATCATTCGCTGCATTCGCAGCAGATAAAATCAATATCAACACTGCATCAGCAGATGAATTACAACTGTTGAACGGAGTGGGGCCCTCTACTGCTAATGCTATCGTTGAGTACCGCGAGCAGAACGGGGCATTTGCCAATGTTGAAGATTTAGCAAATATCAAAGGTATTGGCGAGAAAAAAGTGGCCAATATTGCTGAGAATGTAACAGTCTCTGATTAAGTTAATATAATTAGTTATGAAAAGGTGAGGTTATAACCTCACCTTTTTTATGCCTGTCAAAAGGCAACAGATGTTGAGACGACTGACTCTGCCTGCATGACCAGTTTGTCTTTGAGTGATTCATACACATTCTGTTGCTCTGTCTCACTTAACGCATTGTCTTCAATATTGGTGATGAAAAATACGTCTTCCACTTGATCGCCAAGAGTGACCATTTTGGCATTAATAACCTGTATTTGATGCGCCAGAAATACCTGTGCCACAGCGGACAGTAAGCCGGGTCGGTCGTGCGTATACAACTCCATTACCGTGTGATTTTGTTGTTGATTGGTTGAAAACTTGATAACGGGCTCTGTTTTGAAAAGCTTGGTGGTTCTTGGCATCAATTGCGGTTTATAACCTGAAGTAAGCTCTTTACGGGCCAGTTGTTTACTGACAGCAGTGATGATGTCTTCATAACGCTGTTGTGCACCATTAATGATAAACGTATTCAGAGCACTGTCATCACCACTGATATTGATTTTGGCGTCAAGGATGTTCAGTTGCAGTTGTTCCAGACTGGCAGTCATTGCTGCGAATAGGCCCTGCCTATTCTGTGCGTAAATGAATAATTCCAGTGTCTGTTTATCATTGTGAGGCCGCACTAAAATCAACGGCTCTTGCTCAGGATTTTCTAATCTGCCATTGGTTTGCCAGACAATTTCCTCGACTGAATGTCGAAGAAAGTAATCGAGATCGTAGCTATGCCATAAAGTCGTAATGTCTTGAGGTGGCCATCCCATTTCAGTGAGTTTGTCCAAAGCCAGCTGATACTTTTTATGGCTTTTCTCTTGAGTGCTTTTCGCCTGGGCTTCAGTATGTTCCAACCATTGATGGGTGCTGTGATAAAGCTGCTTGAGTAATGAATCACGCCAGCCATTCCAAAGATTATTATTGGTTGCCCGAATGTCTGCCACCGTCAGCAGATACAGATAATTTAATCTGTTCACACTGCCAACTAATTCAGCAAAGTCCTGAATGACCTCTGGATCTTCCAGATCTTTCTTCTGGGCAGTGGACGACATTGCCAGATGCTGCCGAACCAGAAAAGTAACAATACTGGTGTCGTAATCACTCAGATTATGCTGGGTACAAAATTTCTCTGCGTCCTGAACCCCCAAAATACTGTGATCGCCACCACGACCTTTGGCAATATCATGATAAATGCCGGCAATGTAAAGTAATTCAGGTTTTGGCAGTTGATAAAAGACTTCTGAACATAGCGGAAATTCATCCTTGAATTCAGAGCAGGAAAAACGACGTAAATTTCCCACCAGAAACAGGGTATGTTCATCTACAGTGTAAGCATGAAATAAATCATGCTGCATCTGCCCGACAATTCGACCAAACTCAGGCAAATACGCACCTAAAACGCCAAGTTGGTTCATGCGACGGAATTCATGGGTAACCCCTTTTGGTTGACGGATGATTTCCATAAACAGGCTGCGATTTCTGATATCGGTGCGAAAACGTCTATCAATCAAATGCAGGTGTGCGTGTATCTGACGAATGGTCGAGGCACGAATTCCTTTGATATGCGGATGCTGCTGCAAAATCAAAAACACCTCGAGCAGAGCATAGGGATAGTAGGCGAAAATACCAGAGTTGATGGTTTCCAGATATCCATTATGGGATTGGAAGCGGCGGTTTATCGGTTCAATGTCCCGTGGCTCGTCTGCCAGAATAATATTCTCTTCAAACAGTTGTAATAACAGGGCATTCATCTGACCCACTGCACGGACTGTTCGATAATAATCTTTCATGAAATGTTCAACAGCCATACGACTGTTGGTTTCGACATAACCCAGCTGCTTGGCCAGTTCACGTTGATGATCAATCATCAACTTTTCTTGTTTGCGGCCTGCCTGATGATGTAGGGCAAAACGTACACGCCATAAAAAACGTCGTGATTGTTGCAATACCTCGAATTCACTCTCTGCCAGAAATCCCTTGGATTTAAGACCTTGCAGGTTTCGGACATCAAAATGCTGTTGTGCCACCCAGTTGATAACCTGAATATCACGAAGACCACCCGGCGATTCTTTCAGATTGGGTTCAAGGTTGTTACCGGTATCGTTGTATTTATGATGACGTTGAATCTGTTCCTGTTTTTTCCGTTCATAGAAAAGCCGGTTATCCCAGGTCTTGTTGGAAACCGTTAATTGCTGTAATTGTTCAAACAATACCCGATTACCGGATAAAAACCGTGCTTCAAGAAGATTGGTGGCTATAGTGATATCGTCTTCTGCCTGTTGGCGGCATTCGCCAAT
>NZ_DFTU01000077.1:0-35942 GCF_002379485.1 Methylophaga sp. UBA4204
CCTTGTCGGACACAAAAATAGTCTCCAGCAGTGGTAGATATGAAAGAAAAACAAGCCCTAAGCGAGATAACGTTCTCGTGAAGATAAGAAATGATGGCAAACAAAGGAGAGAGAAATGTTAGATGACGATAACGAACGCTATGGCTCCATCACGCGTTTTTTTCATTGGGTAATCGCCGTATTGGTGTTGCAGCAGTTTTTTAAATTTGCTGATCGGATTAATGAAGGCGAACATTGGCTGGGTGATACCTTTGGTCCATGGCATGTCTCCATGGGTGCCATTATTCTGATTCTCACAATCACGCGCCTATTGTGGACGATGAAACAAAAACCTCAGCGCCCAACTAACCAGGGAATGGACGGCACTATGGCCAAACTGGCACATCGGTTGATGTATCTATCCATGCTTGTTATGCCTTTCCTTGGGGCCTTATATATTCACGGTAAAGGCTATCCGGTCAAAGTGTTTGGTGTTGAACTGATTGGCAAACCTGCTGGTGAAGTTCCGTGGGCACTTTCCCTTGGTGAGTGGCACTCTCCTTTTGCATTTTTATTGGTATTTCTGGTGATCGCCCATATTACCGGGGCGCTATATCATCACTTCATCCGAAAAGACGATGTTTTAAAACGCATGGCAGGTTAAAACTACGCATAAAAGAGCCCTGCAGATTAAGTTCTGCAAGGCTTTTTTAAATTTAACATTAGTGTTCTAGGCGTATTGTTTCTCCATCACCTCAATAAGCTGATCAAGCTGATTCATTGGAAGAGCATTAATCCCGGCGGCCGCTTTACGTCCACCACCGGTTGGAAATTGACCGGCAATCTCATCAGCGCCACTCCGGTTAGAGTTCGGTGCCCGTATACTTACCAGATAGTGATCAGCATCTTTTACTGAAACAATCGCATGTGCTCGGTCGGGAAACTGGTTTGCCAATTCATTACCCAAAACCCCACTGACACGACGCGCCCACTTTTCATCAGGCAAACAGATAACGGCCAGCTTGTCTGTTTGATATTTTGGGGAAATGGTTAAGCCAGAACGCATATCTTCGTTATAACCGGTTGAAAGCTTTTCATAAGCCGCACGATTATCATGGATAAAATCAAAGGGGGAAGTGTAAGCAACGCACTGTTTAAATAACTCGGCCGGATGGAATAACAAATCATCCGTATTGGCACCATAGCCGTTGTAATTAAGATAAATCCCCAGCGAGGATAACTCTTCACGTTGGGCATTGCTCATTCCGGCTTCGTCAGCAAGTTTATCTGCCACAGCAGTCAGATTATCACCATATGCGGCAGTAATAGCCCACTGATGAAATTGTCCCTCAAGATAGTTATCAACGATGAGTGAGGTACAGGTAGTTGCGGCCATATCGATATAAGCAGATAAGCCGGCATGTTGTGGAATATCACCTGGTTGATGTTGATCGGCATAAAACACATCGGCTCCTGCATCAAGCAAACGCATTAAATCAACGGCATTCTTTTCCATTGAGATATCCAGCACTGTCAGCTTGTCACCTGCATCAGCCTGAACGTTCTTAAGCAGGTTAATATCACGCTTAATGCCTGTAACTAACTCGGAGTCCCTCGGTTCGGCAAGTCGCAATTGCACCAGCGCGCAAATGCCATCGGCATCGCCATTAAATACATCAATAAACCGCATCTTAAGCCTTACTATGGATGATATTGTTTGTCCGTAAATACTCAATTACCTGTGCCACGCACTCGGCAATATCACATTCGGCCGTATTCAAAGTGACTTCGGCCGCTTCTGGAGCTTCGTATTCGGAATCAATCCCCGTAAAGTTCTTAATCTCACCCCGACGGGCTTTTTGATAAAGACCTTTTGGATCTCGCTGCTCACACACACTCAGTGGTGTATCCATATAGACTTCGACAAATTCATCTGCTTCGACCAAGTCACGTACCAAACGGCGATCAGAGCGAAAAGGTGAAATAAAAGCGGTTAAAACAATTAATCCAGCATCGGCAAACAACTTAGCCATTTCACCGATACGGCGAATATTTTCAATTCGGTCATCATCAGAAAAACCAAGATCTTTATTCAGCCCATGTCTGACATTATCACCATCCAGCAAATACGTATGATGTCCTAACTCAAATAAAGCCTGTTCTACTGCACCGGCAATAGTGGATTTGCCCGAGGCACTTAAACCGGTAAACCATAAAATGGCAGAGCGCTGTTTTTTTTGCTGACTACGATCCGCTTTGCTGACTTTGTGCATGTGCCAGACTATATTCTCCCTTTCCACAGGCAAAACTCCTTAAATTAGCTTCAATTAGATTTTGATGAGACTATTAAGAAAACAACTTTGTATTCCAGCTCATCAGGTTGGTTAGCTTTTAAAACCCTATTGCCTGCATATTTACTAGGACAGCTAAGCAAAAAAAAGTAAGTGCGTTTATTTTATCTCGGACTCAATCAAATCAACCGATGCAAAACGGATTAAAGTTAACAGTTTATTTTTTTACAAAAACTACGCTCTTTAATCCGTTATCAATGCCATAGAGTTTACTAACAAAAATGTACTACGTTACAACTGACTTAATTGTTCAGTAATTTTAGCCACCAACGCCTCATCATTCTCTTCATTTGCCATACGTTGAGCGCGCTCAAATGACTGACGAGCCTCTTCAGGCATACTCAAGGCAACATAAACACGGCCAAGATGATAATGGAATAAAGCAATTGCATCATCACTTGAAGCTGCTGTCTCCAATGCAGGTCTGGCATCTTCATAATTACCCATTTTGTAGTTTACCCAGCCAAAGGTATCGGCAAAATAAGGTTGTTCAGAATCCCGAAAACGGCTGGACAATGTTAATGCCCGCTGCAGATTTTCTGGCGATTCAAACTGATCCGTCAGCAAACTGGCCAGATTGTTGGCAGCAACATCAATTGAAGGATCTCGGGAAATAACTTCTTCATATAAATCCCGGGCCTTTTGAAACTCTCCCATAGATTCATATGTTGAGGCCAGCTGTAAAGTAAGAACGTTGTCTTCAGGTAATTTTTCCAGACCTTGCTGATAAGTTGAAACGGCCTGTTCCATATCACCTTTTTGATGATACATACCAGCCATCATGCCATAGCCTCCACCCCACTGAGGATTCGTCTGAATTCCTTTTTTAGTGACATCTATCGCAGCATCCCAGTCGTTCTGCGACACATAGTAATTACTTAATACTGAGTACCCATTCAACTGTTGAGGATGATCCGCAATGTGTTGATTAAGGTATTCAATCATCTTTTCTTGCTGTTCCAGACGTACATAGCTTTGGGCCAGCTCCTGCAAGGCACGAGTAAGACCAGGATCAATCTGTAAGGCCCGATCATATTCAGATATAGCCAATGTATAATCTTCAAGCCCTTGATACATCTGAGCACTTAAAAGGTGCGTCAAAGCCGACTCAGAATCCCCTAAAGACTCCAATGTTTTCTGGGTGCCAGCCCAGTCACGTTTAAGAATTCGGACTTGTGCTAAAGCCTGTAATAACTCTTCAGAATCCGGATTACCTTCCAAAGCACCAATCAATACATTTTCAGTTCGCTCCAGATCATTGCTTCGCATAAGGCTACTGGCAACCGACATGGCAGCCTGAGGATTACGTGGATTGACAGATAACGCCTGCCTGAAGCTATTCTCAGCTAATTGTGCTGAACCGGTTTTCATATAGACCTGAGCAAGCAAAACCATCGCCTCATCGGCTTCAGGATTATTACGGATTATTGTGCGAAGATTACTTATCGCAGAATCAAAATCCTCATTACGAATTTGTAATTTTGATTTGATCAATAATGCCTGTTCATTTTGTGAATCAATGGCAAGAACTTCATCGGCCATTTTTTCAGCCTGGTCAAAGTTTTGCTTACTGGCTTCAAGGCCAGCTAATGTCGCCTTTGCTCTCAAACCACTATCGGTATCAGGTTCAGCAGCAATAATAGCTTCCAATTCAGCCACCATATCATCGGTTTTACCCTGTCTCTGCAGCATTTCCAGTTTGGCAAAGCGTAATTCCTGATTATCAGGGTTTTCTGCTAAATATTGATCAAGCTTCACTACCGCAGCATCGGCATCAGAATTATTTAAAAAACCGACATAAGCCAGTTTGGTTTCAATATCATCAGGATTAGCAGCAATATAATCTTCCATAACCTTACGTGCTTCCTGAGGACGGTTTAACCCATCATTGAGCAATTTAGTACGAGAAATCGCAATCCAGCTTTCATCAGGCATTTCTTCTGATAGCGATGCGAGCAATGACGCCATTGCATTAAAATCTTTTTGTGCTTCGTAAATACTCAACTTAATCATTTTTACTGGCAATGAATCTGGATGAGCAGCTAATGCTTCGTCAGCAGCAGAGAGTGCTGCGTCATATTGTTCAGTTTCTTTGTAGAGCATTATTCTGGCTGACAATGCCTCCATAGACTTACTATCTATAGATAAAGCCTGATTAATTTGCTTTTCTGCTTCGTCAAATTTTTCCTGTTTGATATATACAGTTGCCTGAAGCAAGATGGCTTCGATATTTTCCGGCTCAAGGGAAAGCGCTTTTTCAGCCCGCTCCATTGCTTCTTCAAGCCGTCCAGATAGCAATTGTATTTGACCCAGTTTAACAATGGCATTGACGTGATTCGGCTCCAGGGACTCTACCGTGGATAAATTGGCATACATCCCTTTCCAGTTCTGATTCTTTTCATCAATCAATGCCAGTTGGTAATAGCCTTCGGCTTCTAACGGATTAATCTGCAAGGCATTTCGGAACTCTAACCGGGCTTTGTCATAATCCCCCTCGTTCATAAGCTCTTTACCGCTTTCAATGAACTTTTCAGAAGATTCCTCGGCAGAACCACAGCCTGAAATAACACCAACCAATAGGGCTGTAAGAACGGTACGTTTTAAATTTTTCATAGCCATATTCCTAAACTTATTCTGCAAGATAACGTTTAATTTCCGGTGAAGTATTCTTCATAAGCGACTGGATTCTGGCATCAGCGTCCTGATGACTCTCACCTGGAAGCACAGGCGTGACATAGCGAACCAGTGCACCATCTGTTCTGTTTTCCATTAAAGCATCTTTGAATAAAAACCACTTATTCAAATACTCATTGGCAATCTGTCTGCCGCGCCCCTGGAACCAGTAATAAACCAACTGTTCCTGATCACCATTTTTGATAATAACGCGGTTAATTGGCTCACCCATGACTTCGGTTCGGCGAAAATCTGCAATCTCCCAACCACCACCCGGGATACATACTCGCGGCGAATGGGGTGACTGACCTTTACGTTGTGATTCATAGTAAGCCACATAAAGGTTAACAATAGTACTGTCCATTCCCGTGAAATTAACAAACAGATAATCTGTCATCCCCAGCTTATCAACCACACGTTCATCTAACTTTTCGTGCTGACCAATCCAATCATTAAATTGTAATGGGAAACTAATAAATTCCTGATGCTCAGGAACTTCTTCAACACGATTATCAAAAAATTTGGTAGCAAACAGAGCTGCACTTAACATCAGCAGAACGACTATAAATGGTTTGTAGGAATACCCAAGTGAATCCCCACTAAACATTTTGTTCGCAGGTGCATGATCCTCTACACCAAAAAGCTGTGACAGTGTTTTGCGACTAGGTGCAATTTTCTCCAGCAACACCACCAGTAAGAAAAGCAAAGCCGCGCAGGCCATAAAGATAATCCAGCCCTCAAAATCATGCAGAAAGCCTTCTGCCATTGAGATGCCCCAATTATCGACCATGACGCCAATAGCACCGATCCGGAAACTGTTCATCAAAATGGTAATTGGAATTGTCATCAGAAAAACGGTGGCACGCTTCCAGAAAGCCGCTTGATAAAAATACGCAGCAATAAATCCCAAACTCATTAATGGAAAGAGATAACGCAGACCACTGCAGGCCTCAACTACCTGAAGTTGATAGACACCCAGGTCAATAATATTGCCTTCCAGGAATACCGGAATCTGGAATAATCGAATGACCTGAACACCTAACCACGAGGAAAATAACTGAAGCTTGGCAGTAAGAACGACTTCTATAACGTAGGGTAAGGGAATCGCAAATAAAAGTAACAGTATAGGAGCAAAGGTATATTTAGTTGCTTTGCCGACAGTGACCATCGAAAGCCCAAGCAGAACCATTACAAAGGAGTATTGAATAAGTAAAAACAGCGCGCTGATTTCGCCCACAATAAAAATAATTATGGCAATCAGTATCACGAACACCCCAGACCACAGAGGGGGCCCTTTTGCAGCATTAATTAAATTACGTTTTTCCCATAGAATAAAGAGAGTAACTAATGGGATTAAAAAACCATGGCTGTATTCTTCCTGGTTGCTCCATCTTGAAACAGCTTCAGCAAGCCCCGCCCAATAGGCTATTATGGCTATTGTGAGTGCAAGGATAAACATCCCTGTCGTCTTTATATTAAACAAAGTCTACCCCTCTTCCCTATTTTTATTTATTGGTCCAGATTAGCCTGAATCTGGGTAAAACGCCAGACAAGCGTAGCAGTGTAACAATCTTGTCAGGAAAATCTTTTAAGAACATTTGTTTATTGCAATTTCTCAGCTTACCTTGATAGATAATTATCCTGGCGAGGACATCCATTGATACGTTTTGAATATTTTCCCCATCAATAATTATATTTTTATTTTTTTCCAAGGCGGTTTTAAAAGCCGAGTCTAATTCGGGTAACTGTTCAGCAGAGATATTCCCTTTTAGGCTTACCATGAAATCTTCATGATGCGGTAATGTATCAGCTAAGACTTCTGAGTTGCTAGGGTCAATGTTTCGTTCAAGCTTCTTTCTATATATAGATAAAGGCAATGTTTGTGTCAGCAACATCTGTATGAATCGCAAACCATCACCAAAGTAGCGTTTATATAGCTTCGGTTCCTGTTTAATTCGCCATAACCATTCAATACCAAAACGTTGCCATTTTTCAGGGGCACGTTGAACACTACCTGCAACAAAATTAATCACAGCTCCCAAATGACTAATAACTGGGGCAGTTAAGCTGTCTCGATTTTGCATAATCCAGCGCTGTCCTTTTTTCGCGCCTAGCGCAACAACAATAAAATCAGGCGCACAAGCATTGATATGCTCAATAATGCTCTCTTTACTCATGGCTTCAATCGAAACAAACCCCGGATCATAAAATCCACAACTTTCCATACCTGGACTGGTTTTATTCAATTCATGATGCGCTTTTTCAGCAATGCCGCTTTCACCACCAAAGAAAAAAACCCGAATTTTTCGCTCTCTGGGTTGATCTGATAAATAAGCAAACAGATCTGATCCGGCAATTCGTTCTTCAATTGGTAGGTTAAGTAGCTTAGCGACCCAAATAAGAGGCATGCCATCTGCAACAACCAGATCACTTTCAATCACCGAGTTATAAAATTCAGGATCATCCTGTGCCATGACGGTGAAATTAAGATTAGGCGTAGAGACACAACAGGGAGTCTGTTGTTCGATAGATTCTGAGATAATCGCTGCAGCCTCTTTAAGTGATACGGCATCAAAAGGCAGCCCCAATAAACAATACTGATTCCTAACAAAACTCAACGGAGGTGTTGAAGCCGTTAATTTCATTTATTTATTCTGCTATTTATTGAGGTCTGAATTAACTTTATAAGCTTTGCCACATTTTTATTTAACAAGAACTCATCCTCAACTCGTTGCTTGCCTCCTGAAATCAAACGTAATCTGGTATCAGGTGAATCCATAAGTTGGCTTATCGCCCTAGTTAATTCAATATCATTATCAGGAGATATCGTTAGACCGGAAATATTATTTACCACTAATTCTGGAATACCTGAAAGCTCAGTTGAAATTACCGGTATCTGGCAAAGCATGGCTTCCATTAACACCACGGGGATACCGTCCATATCACCGTTACTGTCTTTTTTACACGGCAACACAAACACATCCAAACCGCTTATAAACTCAGCCACCTGAGCATGGGGTAAGGCGCCGACAAACTGGACTGACTCGTCTGTTAATCCGAGTGAAACTGCCTGATTTTTTAAGGCAGATTCCAGCGGACCATTACCAGCAATTTTCAGACATACTTTTCGATCACTTTTAACCAGTGTGGAAATAGCATCGATAAGCGTGTCTATTCCTTTTTTTTCAACCAGTCGGCCGACTGTACCAATAGTGAATATCTCATTCTTTTGGGTGGGTTTAGCAGGAGGCTGCCATCCCTGGTCAACACCGCATCGAATAATTTTAATTTTTTTTGAATCGGCGTTTAAATTCTCAAGAAATCGTTGATTAAATTCTGAAATGGTGGCGAAAAAAACAGAGCGATCTACCTTTTTTTTGAGTAACCAGCCTCTTTCAAATAAATCATTCGCATGCGCCTGGACACTAAAGCCAATGCCTGCCATCGGCGCAGCATACATCGCTATATCCGTAGGGATATGAGCAAAATGCGTATGCAAGTGTTGAATTTTTCCTTGTCTTAAATGTTTTGCCAAAGTTGCCGCATAAAAAAATCGATAACCAAGACCCAATGCAGACCGGGAAATCAGACCCTGATTGAAAACATCACTTATTAATCTTCCAGCAGCTTGAAGATATCCATTCGGACGAGTAAATAGCATAATCAGATTATCTGATAAAACCTGAAATTTAGCGGTCTCGTACAAATGGAAAACGTTATTTCTTATCTGACTAAGAGTTGCTTCAGTGGCTAGATGCCCCGGCCGATGAACCGAAAAAGGCTTTACATCAACCCCAAGCTTATTGAGTTCTAATATTTCGTTATAAACAAATGTTGCTGATAGTGCTGGAATCTCGGGTGCCAGATAAGCTATCCGCAATGAAGAATCGGCCTTATCAGGCATATTGTTGATCCCACACCTTTGCCTGCTGAGCATTTATCTCTTCAGTTGCTTTGGTTTTACCCTTTAATAAACACTGCCACTGATATTTATTAATAAATCGTACAAGTTCTTTATCATCAAATCGTGGTTTACCTTGCAGCATGCTTTTCACATATCCCCACCACATGGCAGCACCGCCAAGGAAATAAGGAGGATGCAACATCCGAAAGATCGATGATGCTGTCATGTAGGTAAGGCCGGTTCCCATAAAATACTGGCCAAATCCATGACGCATGCGTCCAGTCACAATACCTTGCTGGCTTGATCCCATTGGCCGCAAATGGATAAAGCGTAAATCGGGTTCATCCCAACTTACTGCAATCCACCCCATTTGACGACATTTATGACAATCAATGCCATCCCACATAACCTGGCGTCCAAATCCGCCAATCGCTTCAAAACAAGTGCGTCGATAAAACTTGGTCATACCAACCGACATTTCATCACCACATTTTTCGCTTATCAGTTCACCAGTTTTTTTATCACGGAAATAAGCTTTACCACTACATGTACCAATACGTGGGTTCTGCTGCATCCGGTCTATCAAAGTTTCAAAATATCTGGGCGGTAAATCAAGATCTAAATCAAGCTTACAAACATAGTCGAATTGAGAAACATCCACTTGATTGTAGCCATGATAAAAAGCTTCAATCACTCCAGGCCCTACACTTCGATGCCCACGGTTTTCACGAGTAATAACTTTAATAAATGGATATTTTTCTGCATATTCAGCCAGAATATTTGGGGTTTCATCCGTCGAGCCATCATCTACAATTACCCACAAAGAAGGTGTAATTGATTGCTGAACAACCGTTTCAAGAGTCTTCCGCATATAAGCTGATTCGTTTCGGCACGGCGAAATTATTAGATAACTCATTAACTATTCCTATTTGTACTCGATTAAAACCGAATCTTTCCCGAAAACTTTCTTCAAAACAAAGCTTATAACACCAGCTAACTGAGCAAACTTACCCAATACATTTGAGCAGGCGTATAAAAGAGCGTTTTTGTCGCTCAATCCATCACGATAAGCCAGGTATAATCTCAATACCTGCAAGGGGTAAACTACTGAAAATATCAACCAATAACCCGATAAGGAGATACTGAGGACTAAAATAAAAACGGGTAACATCAACCCCCATAGCAAAATACTCACCAGTTCCCGCTTACGAAACTTCTCCACATCAGAATGATGAATATACAGGCTTTCGGCATAGGCATGTCCAGCACGTTTCGACCGTTTCCACCATTGAGATATTCTGGTCATTTCCGCATCATGCTTAGTCATTTCAGTATCTATACGAGAGATTTTCCAACCCGCCCCACGCAATCGATAACACATTTCAGGCTCTTCACCTGCGATCATTGAATCACGATAGCCATTCACATGCATGAAAGCAGAAACTCTGATTAGTGCATCACCACCACAAGCCAATGTATCGCCAATTGGAGTATCCCATTCAATATCACAAAGCTGATTATAAATACTCGCTTGTGGGAACCTTTCCCGACGACGTCCACATACAACGGCATAATCCGGATTCTCACGAAGAAATTGGCTTGAAATTTCTATCCATCCGTCAGCTATTTCACAGTCACCATCAACAAATTGAATAAACTCAATATCTGGATATTTCTGTAACAGATAGTAAACACCAGTATTTCGGGCACGGGCAGCGGTAAAAGGAATAGTAGTATCCAATTCAACTACTTCAATACCAAGCGCTTTTGCCGAATTGACACTACTATCCGTAGAACCTGAATCAACATATACAATACTATTTGTATCAACTAAAGATTGCAGACAACGAATCAGCCTTTGACCTTCATTTCGACCAATTACAATTGCACCTATTTTCATGAGAGCCTGCGACTTAAAGTTGGATTCATTTGTGCTCGTCTAGAAATTTTAATTACGTGTTATTACAATTTTTTGATGTGATTTTACCGATAAAAACTGCTATTTCAATTATTTAAAACATCATCACTTAACGTATTTCAATTCAATTTGGTTCATTTTAACTCTAATATCTTGGTGTTTTTCTACCATACCAAAATTTCTATAGAACTTTTCTTTGATAACAAGACCATAACCATATCTTTTAGTATTAAAATTAAATCTAAATAGTTTATTTTGATAAGCCAGTAACAGTTTATAAAAAAAACCAATTTCAATTGGAGAAAACCCACTCATTTCATATGACAGTGACTTCAACCTATGTCCCGCTTTTGTTTCAACTAATCTTACCTCAGTTTCTGACAGCCTCTTTTTCCATTGAAAAGCGAGAGATGGGTCGAGTTTCTCATACGTTGAGTTTTCATGGTAATTAAGCATCATACTGTCAAATTCGACACCAATAAATTTACATAAATTATCGAGAGTTTTATAAGGATCACTAACTAAATCTTCGTATTTTAAAACATGAATATTTTCTGGCTTCACCACTTTTGTAAGTTTATCCCACGACAGTTCACTTTCAAGCCAATGTTTGACACCAAAATATACATTTCCAGCCCAGCCCATAGATATACTGGATTTTGCCACATCACGTGGATCTCTTACTAAATGAATGTATTTAGCGTCAGGAAAATATTTTGGAATATGCTCAAAATTTCTATGTATATTTAAGATTAGTTTTTTATTGTTCATCCCCAATTGCTGAACAAAATCATCCAGAACATCAGAGTAACTTATAGCTGACTCTGGAAAAGAAAGCCCTTTAGAATTATAAATTCTGTGCGTCCCCAACCATGATTTATAATACTTCAAACTTGGCTCTTCACCATTTTTATTTATCTGATCAAAGAAAAAATCAAATTCACCAGGATTGTTTAATTTTAAATGGTTATCTATCATCAGATGTAACAGAGTCGAGCCCGAACGAAGAGCACCACAAACATAAAATATTTCATTTTTCATAACCATTCCTTTTTGACATATCAACATTTGAAATAAATGTAAATAATGTCATAACAAGATATTAATGACATTGGCTTTTATTTAGAACTTATTCAGATTTATTCGAGCTGTTATACCCAACTACTTTTGCAGGGACACCGGCAACGATAGCGTATGCGGGTACATCTTTTACTACCACTGCATTAGCACCAATAAGAGCATGCTCCCCAATCGTAATATTGCCTATAATCTTTGCCCCAGCTCCAATATCAACATGTCCGCCTATTATGGGTGCACCAGGATCACCACGCTTCACACCAATTGTAACCTGTTGATGTATAAGGCAGTTAACACCAATCACGCTTAAAGGATGAATCACTATCCCATTGGGATGAGGGATCGACAAACCACCACCCAGCTTACCGTTCAGTGGAATATCTGCACTCGTTATCACGGACCAGAATCGGTGCCTCAATACTGCCAGACGCTTGAACAAACTAGACCAAGCTGATCCACTCTGCTTATGGCGGTCATAGTCTCTAATTGATTTCAACAGTTTCCGATTTGGCATCCAAAACTGTGTTATTTTCTCTCTACTCCATTCAGGGACTTCAGAAGAAATTCCAGTCAGATCATTGCTCATGCCCCCCTCTCCCACTTATAGGCGATAGCATTATCTTTGAATGTAGCTGTTTGAAACTCCTGACCCAGAATTTTGCTGAGATTAACCAAATCTTCATCAAAAATCCGGTTCAGTTCAATTAGTTTTGAAGGAATTATTTCGGGTTTTTTTCGCATGGACAGTAATCCCCTAACCTGTGTTCTAAAACTTTTGGGAATTAAACTTCTTCTTAGGAATGTCATTATGGATGAGTCAACCAAGAGTTTATAGCCACTAAATCGTCTCACTCTCTGACTCGAAACGTTTTGTTCACACAGATTTTCTTGCCACTTTACTCTATTGGGCTCGACTCCCAAAAATTTCGCAACTCTTTCCAGCTCGGCTTGTGGTCTGATACGTAAAGCTTCGTTAAATACAAACAGAATATTGTCACGCCCATAGGTGTCAATGTAAGGCTGAATTTGATAGGCGTAACGGCTGTAATTCACAAGTTCATCATATCGGTCTATCGCCTCATTAATATCACAGCGAAATACATTCTGAGACCACTGATGAATATAATGCGAAATCAAGCGCTCCACAGGATCTCTTAACACGTATATCAGTTTGATCCTAGGTAATTCAGATTTCATCCGATTGATGGTATTTGGATAATCTGGCAACTTGGTGTAGTGCGTACTGGACTCACCACAAAGTTGATTTGGTTCAGCATTACTGAACAGGTTCAGGTACCACTCTCGCCCCCGGGAAAATACTTCATCGTCACTGAAATAAAATGGCTCCTTTGGGGTAGACATAAAAAAATCCGGTTGAAGTGCAAGTTGTTCATGTAACGTACTTGTAGCACTTTTCATCGCGCCAATAATGATGAAATCAGGTTTTCTTGTAGTCATCTGGATGGGTGTACTTTTTAAGAGGGTTAAAAAAGTTTGTCCAAATATCCTGCCATTGTTTGTCAGAAATATCTGGGCTATAAGTTGATGAAATCAGGCTTCTCAATCTGGTAATCACTGCGCCAAGAGTCCACATTATGTTGGCAAGAAAAAGTCCCAAACGTCCATAAGTTTGATAAAAATAACGACTTCTGGATTCATAATAGTAAAGCGGTAAACGTCTTTTGAGACGCGTCTGTTCTTTTAGTGGTGAACTGCCTCCACGAAGGTGCACGACATGTGCATCAGGATTATTGAGGATTTTCCAGCCAGCCTTCCTAACTCGATAACAAAATTCTGCATCTTCAAAGTACATGAAAAATCCCTCATCCATAAGACCTACTTGTTCAAATACTTCTCGTCGTATGAGGACGCAGGCAAAACTTGTCCAATCTGAGTAACTGAGCGACTCTTCCAATGGCTTTGCAACAACATAGTTATTCAATATTCTGCTAAACAAACCTGTTTTAGCCGCAGATAAGAATTCACTAACAGGCGTGTGCATGTTAAAACAACTAAGTTGAGGTTTTCCATCCAGCCATTCCAGCCTGGGACTTACTACGCCTGCTGAAACATTAGCCTTGATAGTTTCAAGCAAAACTTCGATGGCACCCTTTCGAACAACTGTATCGCTGTTCAGTAATAGATAGTTGTTTGCATTTTTATAGGAGATACCAAGATTGTTGCCAAAGGCAAAACCACCGTTATATTCGGAAGAGATCAGATGTACCTGATCGGTACTGTTTTTAATAATCCAAGATTCGATTTGTTTTACAGAGTCATCCCGTGAATCATTATCAACCACAGCAACATGAATATTTGAATTAGGGATTTCTGGCAAAAGCGAAGCCAGACAATCACAGGTCATTTCGGGTGTTTTATAGTTAATTAGGACAATCAACAAATCTAATTGCGAGCTCATGATAATGGCAACTTTTCATCAATTTTTTCGATCAGCTCACGAATGAATGACTGTTGTCGCTTTTCTGAAAATAAATCTTTGAGATACTCAATGGAGTTCAAATCAAGCTTTTCTTCTCCTGCATCAAAACGCTCAACTGCAGCGAGAATCTTTCTGACAAAGTCTTTAATGTCTCCACAATAAACTTCTTCAAAGCAAGGCAAATGAAAATACTCTTTATTGGCTTCGCCAGTGTAACCAATCACCCTGTTTCCTGACATCGCCGCCATCGCTGGGGGCATCGCTAATCCCTCAAACTCACTGAAGGACAGAAAAATCTTCGATTCATAGAAAATATCGTAGACTTCTTGTTCGGTAACTCCATCAATCGCTTTTACAGACCAATTGGCCGGTAATTTATCACCCAGGAAAAGCAGAACAAGTGAACTATGCTTACCCAGTTTTCTGGGCATGTAGGTAATTATATTTTTTTTCTTTTCTACCTGTTGGTGTTTAGCTTTATTTATAACGAAGTAGGATCTAATGATTTTTTCAGCTACTTGAGGAAAAACTGTCTTTACATTTTTCAGGGTGTCCTCGGAATTCGCGATAATCAAATCTGCAAAGTCATACACCTTCTTCAACGTGGAGAAATCTTCTATTTTAAGCAGAACTTCAAGCCCTAAAGAATAGCCATTTTGGACGTGAATGCCATACTTTATGCCTAATTTCAGAAAAAGAGGGGCATACCTACAGGCCATCATTTCGGGAATTAAAACAAAGTCCTTATCTTTATCGAAGTTGGTGTCGCGCTTATATATCGATTTGGTGTTAAATTTACTTGTATCATATTTAAGCTCGACCGGATAAAAGACTTGAGAGTTGAAACCTTTATGATTAAGTTTGTTTATCGTCAATGAATGATGATGTGAAACGATTGATCCGCCTGCCGGTTTTTCCGAAACTGGCAAGACAAAAATGATATTCCTACCGCCCCCATTTCTCTCAACAACTTTAAATGGTTTTTCTGTAATTTGGTCTTTAGTCAAACAGCCAAAAAATTTACTTATTTTTTTTGTTAAAGAGGTCATTTTTTATAATTTCGAAATAGGAGTTTAAATACTGAAAGTCTTGCGAAACCACTTCATGAATATCCATTTTTTGAAAGTCATGTATTCGATAAGAGCATCGTAGTACACACTATAAAAAGATAGTCCATTTTTACGAAATATTTTCCTCATTTCTCTTGCATAGGTCAGAGGTTTCCCCATTGATGGAAAATGTATAATCGCGGGTGATACCTTGCCAAATATAGCATCCTCATAGGAGCAAAAATTGTTATTCACATCAATTTTGAAACTATTGTTTACTGCAGCCCAGGGACTTCCAAGAAAACTTTTGTTATCTTTAGGTCTTATATCCAATTTTGACATCGCGATTCCCATCACATCTTCATCGGCAAGTCTCTCTGCTTTAAAAACAGTATAATTTGCCGCGATTTCTCGAGCTTCATTAAAAACACGTTCGCATGCCGGTTTTTCAAAATACGCATGTCCTGCCCCTCCTATGTGAGCAAATTCGGTCTTATCTATAATTGTCAGAGCAAGTTCTCGATCAAGGCCAAAACTACTTATACCGCTCGTTACAAGATGACCGCGAACGGCATAAGCCGAACCTGTCCAATCTGCAATGTAATCTCCAATCTCCCGAATCATAAGAATATCTGCATCGAGAAAAAAAGTTTTCTCGAAGGGCGAATATTTATCCAAATACAACTTATGTTCAAAGCCTCGCAGATTTGGATATTCTGTTATGACAGTATCAAAAAAAGGAGAAAGATTATCATGTAGGAATGAAGGACAAACCACAGCAATAGGAATGCCAGGCATCAACTGTCTTATTCTGAGTGAAAGTGCAATTGCTTTTTTATAATCTTTTTTGATCGCTAGCGTTAAAAAACCAAACTGACTGCTCATTTTTGAAATATCCCCATTATGGTTTTTTTAGGCCAAAACATTAACACTGCCAACGCATGTCTTATCACACCAAACCTCCCAATAAATGATTTTCCATCACTCCCCCTGACACCTGAAATATATGCCGGGTAAATAGCTTTTGAGACTAAAATTGTGGTTTTCTTTTCAATCAGCAATCTGGGGATAATAATCTCCGGTGGCATTCGACTCTTTAAATGCTCCGGCAAGGAACGAATGAGTTCTGAAAATCCTTTTTGACTCCATGAAAAAATTTCCATCGCCATCCAGCCCTTATTTAATTTGCATAGCACATCAAAGTTAGAGTCCGAAAACCGTATTACGCTGTTGATATTTTTTATCTTATACCGGCCGGTAATTTTCCATACATGACCATGCTTAGAAACACTCTGAAGCAACTTTGAATGTTCATATGCTTTTACGATAAGCGTCATCTCACCGTAACCGCGATGATATTCAACTGGATAATCCAAACCATAAAACGAGATTATCTCTACGTCATCCCGCCCATATTTTTGTCTGAGATCACTTACATCGTACCCTGAGTTATCCACGAATACGATAGCATCAATATCACCTGAAGCTTTGGCATGAATATAATATTCTAATGCCTGGCTATATTGAAATAATCTCTCTTTCTCATCCGTGATGATCAGAGATGGTTGATTCGTTTTGGGGCTAATAGTTGCTGTTAGCAACAGAATGTTTCGGCTGTATTTTTCCATTGAGTACCTGTTTTTTTGAATCAGCGAACATTAACGCTCTTGAAAATAATGAGCCAATTATTAACCAGTAAAGCGGGTGGAGTGATGCATTTGGCATCTGATTAATCAAGATCAGCGCCACAATAAGGCTATGTGCCGCCATCAGGTATTGTTCATGCTTTTCATGCATATACCTTTGGTTCTTGTAGGAGAGATATATAGCCATTAATACAAAGTAAAATAATGCGATAAATCCCAACCAGCCCCCAGTTCCCAACGCAATAACCCAATACCCATCTGTAACACTGAGGTCAGCCCCCGTTTCTGGATCATAAACCCGGTTACGTCCCCAACTACCCCAACCGAAGGCTGGTTTTTTGAGGGCATGTTGTAATAGAACATCTTCCTGTTCGAAGCGAAAACTCAGAGACTGAGCACGCTCAGCGCTTAATGAAGAAGCTACATTGATTATCTGCTGATGTGGAAAAATGCCCATGGATGATGTCACAGGGTAGGTCAAAAAGATTGCAGCAATACCAATCGTGACTAAATGTATTTTACGAGGAGAAAAGAAACCGAGCATTGCCACAGCAAGCAAAGCGTAAAGCATTGCCCCATAGCTTTTCTGCAGCACAATGGTTACAAACAAAACTAATAAGAGCAATCTATTATCAAATCTCCAGGCTCTGACCTTTGCCTTGTGCAAGGCAAAAATACATGCGAAACCCACTACCATGAACATAGCCACGACCAGCCCATGACCAAGAAACACAACTGCTCTGAAGCCACCTTCACGATACTGCTGTAAAAAAGAGTGAGGAAAGTATCCATAGAGTGATGCATGTAACTGTGGACTCATTCTAATTTCATACAGAACAAGAACTGAATACAAGACCGCTGCAATCGCTACGAATCGGAGCAACATGATCTGTCGTTCATGAGTATTGAAATACGCCAAGCCCAACAAAAAAGGAAAAAAACTTAAAAAACCGATACCCGACTGGGATAATCCATCATATAGACTCAGTCCCTGTATAAAATGATAGCGTTCTTGGTTCGTAATACTGGTCAGGAAAGGTGAAATCATCAGCATTAGAAAAACAAACTTATGCCAGCCTTTTAATTCCCGGTAACCAGTAGGTTGTTTTGTAAGCAACAAATATATCAATAAAACCAATGAAGTAAGCGTATATTTATTGAGTGCGGGGATAAGCGGAAAATCAATGTCAAACCCGGCGGGTAGAATCAAATATGCAATTAAAAGACACAGTAAAATCCCCCTCGACGTACCAAAGCGGTTAAGAAGAAACAGCATAACCAATGGCCAGGCTATCAGTGAGGTGTATGCAATTATATTTGGCAAAGTAAAAATCTTTTTTGGCTATTATTTCAAGCCATGTTGAAGAGTAAGCCCCAACCCCTGCTCGATTGAAGTTAGAGGTGTCCAACCGAGAGAGGTTTTAGCCAACTGGTTGTCCAGAATAACTTCCGGTATATCGAAACTGCGTTTTTGCTGATAAATAACTTCAATCTCTTCACCTTTGTATTTTTCAATCATATTGATGATTTGATTCAGAGAATATCCTACCCCACTGGAAATATTTACTGGACCTGTATACTCAGTAGTCATTGCTGCCAAACAAGCCGAAACTACATCGTCAATATATACATAGTCCCTGACAACGCTACCATCTCCCCAGACTGTAATAGGCTGACCAGCATTTATCTTATCAATACACGTTCCAATAAAACCTTGTACTCCCTTGTGTGTCTGTCCCGGTCCGTATGGATTTGAGGGTCTGAGGATAGTGACATCAAGCTGATAAAGCTCAGCATACATTTGCAAATATTTTTCAATGGCTAGTTTGACAATACCATAACTACAGGTCGGATTAGTGGGATGATTCTCAGTAATTGGCAAGCTTTTGGGTGCGCCATACACTGTACCGCCAGAAGAAAGATAAACGATACGTTTAAGGTCAGCATTACGCATTAATTCGAGAAGTTTTACTGTATTGACCAGATTACTTTCGATATCATGAACTGGATTTTTATTCGATGTGGCAGGCACAGAGGTACTGATCAGATGAAAGATCATATCCACGCCACTCATTGCCTCTGTAAGGCTCATCACATCGGAAAAATCAGCCTGCACAGCGTCAGCAATCTCAGGAAATTGCTTTCTAAGCGTTTCGATATTACGATCAAAAACCTTAACCTGATGCCCTTGATTCAACAAACCATCAATTAGTGCACTGCCAATAAAACCACTGCCACCTAGCACAAGCACTTTCATCGTTTGTCACCTATCCTTGTAATGAGCGCATCAGCGCGACGCTGGCCAACATTATGCCACAAGAAATACTCCGAACGGGCATAAGCGGCCAATGACATTTCCTTAAGTTTTGCTTTATTAGTAGCCAACAACGATAATACTGAAATCCATGCCGACTTATCATGTGGATCAATAATATAGCCATCCACGCCATCCCGAATCACGCCCTCACCGCCCATCGGAGAGACGATGCAAGGTAAGCCAGCACCAATGGCGAGGTAGGTCACCAGCGGACTTCCCTCTTCAAGACTGGGCAACATGAATACATCAGCTTGTTTGAAATATTGATCAATATTCTTGGTGAAATTGATAAATTCAAATCTAGAATCATCGCGATAGGGTTTAACTATATGTTCAATAGCTGGATCAATGCTTCCAACAATGACCAGCTTACCTTTCAAATTAGCATCTCTCCAATACTCAAGTAAAAGATGAATACCCTTTCTTATAATACCGCTACCGACAAAAAGTCCATTAAGCTCACCGGGTGGCGAAGTCGTCTTTTTAGGATAGTGACGCTGATGCTCACCCAAACCATAAGAGGTTTCGATCAACTTCGCAGGCTCAATACCATTTTCTAGCATGGATTTGGTGACGTTGGGGCTTGGACAAAAAATATAATCTGCCATTGTTAATTTCAGGTTCTCATCAGCAATACTCGCCTCAGGTATTTTCTTATACTCTGCAATACCAAGTATTTGCATTTCTTTATCAAGAATTTGATTAGCTGTATTTTGGTGGCAATTAATTGACTCAATAACTAAGATTTTTCCATGTTTTTTTGCCTGTTGAAAAGTACGTAAATGCGCCCCCGGCCACAAATATGCAATATCATATTTGCGAATAAGGTATTTGAATTTATATTCGGAAAGTTTACGTATTCTTGCCAGACCAAGGAACTTGTTAAGGACAGAAAAAAGGAGTTTATTTCTGACGATCGTCTTTCGTTTATCCAGTTGTAGGTCTAAATCACTAAACAATGAGAAAACATCTACTTCTAGATCGGAACTATTCATGGACATAGCTATCGAATCTGCAGCGTAGCCAATTCCAAAACTGGTAGTATATCTAGGATCGTAAAGTAAAATGCTTTGAGTTCTATCCATGTGTATAAGGCTATTTTTAATGTTGGCTGTTCTTATCAGAACCATGACCTCGAGACAGATAAATTAATACCGGCTTGAGAAAGTGTGGAGCTTTATGGCTAAATTTATATATATCTATCTTATCCTGTTGTCGGATGCCAATAATCACAATTGTAATTACGTATAATATTGCACTGAATATTGAATATACTATCAACTTAATCCATGAGTCTGGAGGACTAAATTTCAGACACAGAAAACATAAAATAACAGAGGGTATCGCCGTATATATAGTAGGTTGAAAAACTTCTTTGAACCAATCTTCAAAGCTCGTGTGGGCAATCTTCCAGCAAAACGGCCATTTAAGTGTTACTTCTACGAATATAAATGCTGTCAATGTTGCATACGCCGAACCATATGCTCCCTTTTGCAAATAAATAACAAACAGTACCGTCAGTATTAAATTCACCGATTGAACAACAATTACTCTTAAAGAGAGCCCTTTCATATCACCAGCTGCCAATGCAACAGCCGAGCCTAGAGCATTCATTGCTGCTAGGACACTCACAACCAGAAGGATCGCCATCACGCCCCCGGCCTCGTCATACTTACCATCAAGATATAGGTGCATCAACTGTGTTGAAAAAATCATCGCCGGTACAGCGATCATCATTACCACCCACGTATGGTATCTTGCTGTTCGTGTATAGGTATTTCTAAGCTTAATGAAATCTTGTGTTGCGTACATTGCCCCAAGAATCGGGTAAAATGGACGAGTGATCGGCGTTAAAACTTGAGTAAGCAACCTGGGCCCCATATCAGCCACATAAAATATAGTCACATCAACCGCAGTAGCAAAACGATTTAAGATCAGCGGATCCATCGATCGTTTAAGCACATCAGATAAGCTTCCCACCAGCCACCAGCCACCAAACTTGCTAATTTCTTTTGCCAGAGCCGCCTTAAACATCTTAAATCTGAATCGCTGAGCTGGGACCAATTTCATGGAGATAGGAGTAGTAATACTCATACCAACAAGTTCACTTATAACCAGAGCAACGGTCACCCATAGAGCTCTAGTGCTAACCTCAAAAAGCAAAACAAGCAATAGCCCAACTCTTAAAAATTGACATCCGATATCAATGAGATCTGACCAGACAAGTTTTTGTCTCACCATAAAACCAGAATTAAATGCCGTAATTGGTAACCGTAATGAGGTTGAGAACACCATTAATATCAACATAATCTGAGCATCAAAACGATATTTAGGGTCAATTACCAGAACACTGTCAATATTCCAGGCAAGTATTAGTCCCAATATGAATAATGCAACACCAGCCATCAATAACAATGGAAACATGGAAGAACATATCCGCGTGACTTCTTCTTCATCACCACGTGCATAAGCAACGGTCATGTATCGCGCCATACCACCAGTTAGGACCGTAGTTATAAGTGGAGCAAAGGCCATCACAGATAAGACAATAGGAATTAAACTATATTCTTCTGGCGGAATATGCCTGAGCAAATATTGCTGAAGCCACAGTAAAACTGTGACATTTACAACAAGTGATATTGCTGAACTTGTTGAGTTTATGACAATAAGTTTTTTGCTTATTTCTATCGTACTCATATATCAAAGACAACCCAACTTTTGCTCTTTAATTAAGAGCATAGATAATGTAATAAATTCAGCATATTATTTATAATGTTTAAAACCAATAAAGTGAATTAGGAAAGTTATTTTAATTAACCCACATTTTTATCCCAAAATTTGGACAACAATTTATTAATTATTACCTTTGGTAACATTTTATAGTTACTTGTGGCCAGACTTAACTTTATAGAATTTCGGTTTGTCCATGGATACCTGGAGCGGATTACTGTTTCCAATAAATCAGCATCAAGTTTATCTTCCCGCTTCAACCTTTTTACTATTTCATGAAAATGAGTGTCATTTCTTGTATCAAATCTGATAGTACTGTAGTGATAAACAACAGGATTTTTAGCCCCAGTTCCTTTTTGTAATACCAACATGACGTTATACTCCGGGGGTAAAGCATACACATTCATTGATTCTCTTCGTAGGGCCTCATGCATTGCAGGCTGATCTTTATGTAAGCCAAGCTTACTACTCTCAGTCCACAAATCATGCCAAGTCCTAAAAAAATCTTTCGTGCGTTGATTATCCCTTACCAGCATAACTCCAGAATTAAAATATCTACTCGGTAATGGCCAGTGGATTTTGTCAAATATCTCTCTTTCAAATGGGCGAAAAACAAACTTTTCTGGAGGTAAATTCATATCATGTGACATAGCTATATCTGCATTGATATCAAAAATTGAATTTAAGTCATCAACTGGTAGTGCATCAATATCAACATACAAATAATCACCCTCAACAATGTTACGCAATTGGGTTTTTAACATACGACTGGTATAAGCATTATTCTCGCCTTTGAGATCAACAATATTAATTTTGTCGACCATCTCAATCACTTTCGCACGAAAACCTATAAGATTATTAAAAGTTTGCTTATCTAAGACTAGCTCAACAGAAGTAGAAGGGGAATAACGTCTCGTACAATGTATAGACGTCATAGCCATTTCTGTATAATGGTCTTCAGTGTTGCTTACAAGGACATAAACAACCTTTGGTTTACTTTGAGTCACTTTAACCTCATTTTTTCAGCTATTTTCTGAATTCACTAATACCACTCAGTTGGTCTAAAAATCAGTTTTCAATAAATCCAACCACTATTATAGAATGACCGTAGTAAATTAACTCATACCAGTTTTTGAATAATTTGTCGTAATGCTCTACAACATACTACAAATAGTATGCCTCACCATCTTATATAGCTTATTTTATACGTAAGTGTAACTAAACATTTAAGTTTAGGGTTAAACTCTTGAGTTAATGGCACGTATCAAAATTACTAATAATTTAAACTTTTACCAAACTAAATAAAATTTACTTGGCAAGCTTCTCAATATTAAATTTTGTAAATCACAATACTAAATATAAATTTTATGTCACATAATTTAATATTTGATTAGTAGATTATCTTTAAACTTAAGCGAAACATTTACACGTAAAGGTTATGTCTATTTGTTACCTTTTAAAGTAAAAGGTTATCTCCAGACTGATAAGCTAAATTGAAAGAAATTAGAGTTTAGAACTTTCTTCAACGTTAAATCTTTCGTTAGCAAATCCAACAAAACTTTGTTTAGAACAAATGCCTTTATAAGATTTTACCAATTCCATTGTTTTCTATATTTACTTAATAATCTTCTTAAATGAAGTACTAAAATTATCCTCCAGTTAAAATATTTAAACTTGGGGCTCCAGACAAATTTAACACTAGACTCAATTAGATAAAATTGACAAACATTGCAACAATTTTATTAGGGTAACATAAACGCAATTTTCTATTGTTAACTAAACAACAAGCCTAAAAAATCAATATTTTATGATTCGCCTAATTTTAGGATTTGTCCAACAGCAGATTTTTTAACATATCGTATAGAAAACCCAATTATAAAACTTAAAATATATAAACTTTTTCACAGAGAATTGCCCACCTCATTGGGCAGTAATCTTCGAAGCTATTATCAGAAATAGTTATATTCTTTATCCAAGCTGCTATTGATCAATTTGACCTTTTCATATGCTGGGCGTGTTACAACATATATTGATACGAATAGAAATTAATAAACATATAAAAAAACTCCGGCCATAATAATATGTCCGGAGTTTATTTGCTTTACAATCTATTTTTTTAATGAAACATAATTTCGGTAAAACTATTCAGTTCATTAAAAGAGCATGAATATACTACCTCATCATGCAACGTCCGCGTGCAAATACGCGACATTGACTTTCTTCAACGGGAATATCGTTCTCAATTACATTTGTCACTTCGTTTACTGTAACTGAACGAGCCTGATATGAGCTTATTGATTCGGAACTACGTGTAGTTACTGGTTCAGAAGCAATAGGATCTGATATATCTGAAATAATTGATTGATCAATCATTGATGCAGACTCTTGAACTGATGCTGATAACATTGCGCTTCTGGAAGTTGAATCAATCATCTCATCTTCCAGCATTGAATCAACCGTTCCAGTACTGGAGGTACCTGAGCTAGAGCCAGAAGTACCTGAAGAACTGGAGCTAGAAATTTCTTCCGTCGTTGTATCTGTTGCTGTTCCACGATCAGTAGAGATTATGTTAGAGGTAGTTTCACTGTCAGTAGTAGTCTCATCTGCAACTACTACATCGGATACTGATACTACTGGGCGCGAATAAAGCGGTGTTGTATCAAGCTCAGGTTCTGCAAGTATTACCTCCGGTTGGGTATTTTCTTCCACCGGTATTTCATCAGTTAATAAACTTTCATCTATGATGCTGACAGAGGTATGTGAATTACAAGTATTTTTACTTACATCAATCTTAAGATTAGCATCTAACCCTCTAATACATGCAGCTCTAGAATCTGTAGATGAGAGACTTATATCATTTCCAGTGGCGCTGAATCTATTTTGGCCACCAAGCATAATCCCAACCCCAAGCTGATGGTTGTTGATTATTTTATTATTTCTGATGGTCACGTTTTCTGACTTTAGACTATCTTCAGGTTTATTGGGCACTGCAATTGCATTTCTTATGATATCTGATTCGTCAATAATGATGTTATCTGCGATGAGAACATCTTTACAAGAAGCACAACCGATACCCAGACCGCCGACATTCCGAACAGTATTACGCTTAATTGTCAAACCAATAAACGATTCATTAAGGTTATTGCCTGGATCTACCGCGATCCCCCAACAGGCTGAACCAGCTTTACCTTTATCTTCAATTATACTATTGTCAACAATTTCAAGATTCCGAATAATTCCATGCACCACCAAGGAAGCCCCCTGACAAATCCCATCAACCCTTGTTGAATGTTTGATTATGTTATTACTAAATTTTATATTACTATTTTTGAAGTCTTGTGATTTAGTCGGACTACTAATGTAGATATTGTGATAAAGAATAGGGCCTTTAAAACCATTGTTTTCGAATGTATTATTATGAATGAGACAATCATTACAACCACCAAGCCATCCCTGATGTGCGTTATTAATTATGGTAGAGTTTCTTACTATTATCCGATCATTTGCCTGATTTGAGCCTTGCTCTGGGCTATTTGCCCCTGCAGCATGGATACCAACTGAAAATCCTTCGATATGTACATTTTCAATTAGTAAGTCATCTACATCGTTATACATTGCAATACCGGAATGACGACTAGCGTTTGAAATAATCATCAGATCCCTGACAATATAGCCACCATCTGGTTTTGATGAACCAGAATTCTGGAAATTAATTGCAGTTTCCCCGTTGCTTATCAGCATTGGCTTGTCTAAAGATTCATCACCATAACTTTGGATAGCGCATGGTTTTTCTGCATTGCATCGGGAATTGGCTATCCACTTTCTTTCGGTGATTTCAAATTTACCCCCCCGGCAGAAAAGGATATTATCTCCTGCAGACATTTTATCAAATGTATCCATTGCTTTTTCGTATGAGCGGAATGGCGAGGTTTCGGAACGGCCGTTGTTATTGTCGTCGCCGTTATCACAAACATAGTAATTTTGTGCGGATGCTGCAGAAGCAGAAATCGCTAAAAGTAAACCTGAAAATAGAATTGAAATAAGTTTCATGATCATCGTCCCCCCTATGAATTAAAGATGATACGCGTTGAATGATATGTACATACTACACAAATAAAGGTGACCAAATTCACACATTCACAATTGGTTGATTTTTGAACAAGAACTTGTGAGATTGTAAGCAAAAATTCTTGCTTTCAGTACCTATCAATAGACCAATTTACCCAGTAATAAGCTCCAAAAAAAACCCGACCTTTCAGTCGGGCCAAAAAGCCTCTGGGGGGCAGAGGATTTTTAAAGGATTTTGATATTTCGATGGCTTCATCTCCTTTATTATGGAGATGGTTGAATATTAATAATTTAGTAAGAGCTTAATCGTGATACTTATCACAAAAAGAAATAATTTCGGTTACAAGTGAAAAATTCCCGATAAAAGATCAGACTATCTGAATATTATGCTGCTCCAGCAACCAGCTTTTAACTCGTTTTACATCCGGGTTCTCTGAAGCCTTGGTCTCCACAATACGAGAAGATTTTTTGTCCCGCATCATATCTTGTATAAGGGCGACATCAATTTCTTTTTTATCATCAGCAAAGGCATAAACCAAAGCAAAATCGCACAGGTTATTAATACGTCTGGGGATCCCCTCGCTATAACAATAAATTACGGCGCAGGCTTCATTGCTGAAAATTTTATGTTTAGCTCCCGCTACTTCCAAACGGTATTCAATGTAATTTTGTGTCTCCGGATAGCTAAGCGCTTTAAGATGGAACTCTACCCCAATGCGTTGTGCAAATTGCACAAGTTCTGGTCGGTTCAGTTTTTCGATTAACTCAGGCTGCCCCGTCAATACGAGCTGCAAGAAAATATCCGAGTCGATATTTACATTGGATAAAAGTCGTAATTCTTCTAATGCCTGAACCGACAAGTTTTGCGCTTCATCGACAATTAATACTACCCTTCTCCCCTGAGCATGTTGCTCGACAACAAAATTAATGTAATCGCGATAGCGGCCAGCGTTATCTGTCGCACTAGACTCTATTTCAAGCGAATCCAGTACCCATACCATCAGCTCACCAAATGATTCATGTGTGTTATTTATAAGGCCAATAACACAATCATCATCAATCTTTCCTAGCAAAGCCCGTATCAGCGTTGTTTTACCCGCACCGATTTCGCCTGTCACCACCGTGAACCCAGCATGACTCATCAAACCATATTCCAGCATTGTGAGCGCTTTTTTATGGTTGGGGCTCATATAGAGAAACTGAGGATCGGGTACCAGGTTAAAAGGCTTATGCTTAAGACCAAAGTGTTCTGTATACATAGATTAATAATTTTGATGTTCGGGGGGACTGGCAGATTTATTTACCACTGTACCAAGCAAGGGTGAGCCTTCAAGCATCTGCAAAGATTTAGTAATATTCGATTCAGTATTTTTACCATCTTCGAGTACAAGCAAAGTACTGTCAAAATAGCTTGCTGCAAGCGACACATCATCAGTCTGCAACACAGGTGGAACATCGAAAATAATGACACGGGAATCATACTGAGATTTAATATCAGCCACCAGACTGGCCATTTTGGGGCTGGAAAGCAGTTCAGCAGAATCTTCTGCTCTGCCGACTCCCGGTAATATAACCAATCGTTTGATACCTGGGTTGATTAAAACCTCTGAGAGTTTTAAGTCACCTGAAAGATAATCTTTGAGACCCACCTGAGCATTGAGACCAAAATAATTACTGATACTCGGATTACGCAAGTCCATATCTACCAGCAAAACGGTTTGATTGAGCTCCATTGCAATTGCCATAGCAAGGTTAGCAGCCACAACTGATTTACCTTCACCGGCAGTTGGAGAGGTCACTGCCAGCGTTTGCCAGCGATTACTGCGCATTTTTTTCAGTACCTGGGTCCGTAACATTCTGAACACGGCTGATTGCGGATTATTGTAGAAACCGGCAATGATTCGTTTGCGTTCAAGCTGATGATTTGGAACATTCACCACTTTGGTCTGGGAATACGATATCGACTCAATAGGAGCTGCCAGTGGATCTTCGGCTTGTGAAACACTATTCTCAGCTTTAGTTGGTTCTACTCTGATGGGTTCCGGTTTCTGAGCATGCCGCTGTTTAGCTTTTTCAAGCGCTTTCTGAATTCTATCCATAATTAAACTACCGTATTAATTGTTGATACTGTTGTTACAGCAAGCTCAGTTTATTCAGTACTTTGAACCATAACACTTCAAGGTTCATTACAAAGAAATGAAACAATATGACAGCACCTAGGCCAAGGATAATTCCTAAAACGATCAAGCTATAAATGATTCGTCTCTTACGGCGTTTTTCGTGGTCGGTCTGAATAAGAGGGATAACAACAATAGGTGGCTTTCCGACAATTCTGGAAATTTGGGTATAGCCACGCACTCCGCCAAATAACATTTCGACCAGAAGCCCAAGACCAACTCCAGCACCAATTGATCCTGCAAATCCCATAACAATAAGTTTCTTGCGATTTGGCTTTTCGGCGGTATTGGAAACTTGAGGCGGTTCGATCAGAGTAAAGTTTTCGCCCTTGTTCTCTGTTTCGAGTGTTTGTGCCAGTTCTGCTTCTAATTGTTTGGCTCTTAACTCTTGATATTTAGCTAATTTATTCTCACGATCACGGGTCAGATCCTGATAAGCACGTTGCACCTGATTGGTCTGGTAAACACGGTTTTCATACTCAGCCAGTTTTTCACGCAAGTCTGCCTGCCTCTCTCTCAAACGACCGATCTCACGTTCAGTTGCATCAATTTTGGCGCTGACTTCTATATATACTGGATTTGTAGAACTAGTAGTGGTTTGTGTTTCAAAATCAGTATTCTCTTCAGGCAGATCCGCTAGACGTTGTTCCAAACGGGTTATTTCTGCTTCAGCAGATTTTACATCCGGATGCTCTGTCGCATAACGTTGCTTAAGTGTTTGCAAATTACTTCTGGCAGAAGTCAATTGCATTTCAACTTCTTCACGAGGGGACGCATCGACACCAACTTCTGCCTCAAGGGCATCTATTTCACGTTTTACGCGTTGTAAATCAGGATGGTTAGCCGAGTATTTACTTTGCATCGAACGATATTGCGCGCGTAGCTCTTGTAAAGCCATCATCGGTGCTGAAGGCTGACCTGCAGCATTGCTGGTCGCACCGGTAGCTTGCTTGGGAATCATCGAAAGCTGTAACCCCATGGTGGTCATCTGGTCACTCAACACCATGATCTGATTTTGTATTGAAGAGATTTCTTCCTGAATGTTCTGAACCGTGCTCAGATTGTAATCCAGCATATCAGGAAGACTGTCACTGTATTGATCTCGAAATTCCGCAATTTCTTTTTCGGTTTGCTGAATTTCTTTCTGCATTCTGTCACCTTCCAGTTTCAAAAACTGGGTGGTGTCCTCGGCCCGGTCTGTTCTAGCTCTGGCATTTTCATTTAAAAACTCTGTAACCAGCTCGTTAGCAACTTGTTGAGCTTTTCGTGGGGACTGATCCATGAACGAGACAGTAAAGGCGATACTGGCTTTTTTGGCGCGACCACTGGCAGGGTCCGTCACATTTGCTTGAATAATATCCACACTAACATTGCTTTTAAACAACTCAACAATTGGTGCGGTGATCGGTGAGCTTTTTCTTTGTTCAGAATAAAGATTATGTTTTTCAACAACTTCCATAATCCGGTTGGTGGTGAGTAGACGCTGTTTGATAACCTCTATACGCTGATCTGCGTAACTAGTGACGGTGGTGCGAATCAAATCCTGTGGAATTTCCTGTGATTCGATCAAAATCAAACCCTGGGATTTAAAACTCTCTGGAAGTGAGTATGTGAATACTACCGTGCCTATCATCAGAGCTAAAGCTGGAATCGCAATCCAGTATTTACGTCGCCACAGAATATCCAGATAATCCCGTAGACTTTTGACTTCTTCTTCCATTATGTACTCTTAAAGTTATCGCGAAAAACGCAGTCCATCCCAGTTATAGTTTACCGTTAAGAAAAACATATTACTGTCGACTTTGTCATCAATCGTATCGAACCCACCAAAACTGCTGCCTTTTTGCTGGCGATACTGATACCCCATCTTAAGGGCAAGGTTTCTTTCGAGTTGCCAGTTGAGCGCTGGCGAAAGGGTAAAATATTCTCTATCAGTGTTAGATAGGTCATCAGCAGACTGCGTTTCCTGATACGACGTATTGACTGACAACGAAAGGGTTTCTGCAATATCCCTGTTCCAATTAAGGGATACTCGGTCAGTTTCATTGACCACTCCCTCACCCGAAGGATTAAGTGAACGTGATAAGGAAAATGTCAAAGTATTTAATTCACCAATATAATTTGCCGAAAAATCAAATAACGATCCTGAGCTTCTGTCTGTTTGTCTTGGCCCACCAAAAAGTGATTGCGTTTCACTGTCAGATGTTCGATATCCTACTTGTCCTGAAAATGACCAACGTTCACTCATTAGATAAGTACTGGTTACACTTAGGTTATAGCTGTCATATTCTGATTCAATAAATTCTGATTGAGATTCGTATTGTGCATAAGTTAGTGCCAGCCCCCCGGTCAAACGTTCTGACAAATTGCGCCGCCAACCTGTTGTTAAGGACCTCGTCTCATTATCGCTAAAACCGCTTGTATCATAAGTTCGCTCGTTATAATTAAAACTGGTATAAGCAAAGTCACGTTCATTAAATTGATATTGATAGCTTGGTGCCAATGATTTTGATGTTACCGTTGCATTAGACGCAAAATCACCGGTATCTTCATCAGCAATAGAGCGTTGAGCTCTTTCAGCATAACTTGCTGTTAAAGCATAAGCACTGCGTTCTGTATTATAACTACCCGTTAAATTGGCAAAAGGATCCTGGCGATCCAGCTCACTTAAACTAGTATATCTTTCTACCCTGTAACCGGTATTAAGTGCGACTGTTGAGTTTTCGACAGAACGAGAAAGTAATAATGTCGGTGCAAGTTTGGTAACAAAACTGCCCTCTTTATCTTCTTGTAACTGAACATTGTCATCATAACTGAATGTTGGAGAAAAATCGGCACCAATAATGTATTCGGCTGAACTGGCGATATTGGATTGGAACATGCTTGCTACCAAAACCGACATAATAATTTTTATTTTCATGCTGACTCCATTTTGGTGTCGATAATTATTATTCCTCATTAAGGAATAATAATGACATCACCGCTTTCAAGCAGCACGTTAGATTCAAGTGATTTGCCTTGTTTAATATTTGCGTAATAGACCGGAATGATTTGCTGTTTCATTCCATCTCTACGCAAAATGATAATGTCGTTTTCTTTCGCATAAGTCGTAAGTCCACCAGCCAAACTCAAAGCTTGCATTGCATCAAGCGGTTGACTCATTCCAAAGGAGCCGGGAGTCTGGACTTTACCTAGAATATGTACAGTGTTACCTGAAACCCGATTTACGGTAACGTTAACGACTGGATCCGAGATATATTCTGAAAGTTTTTCTTTAAGTTCGGTTTCTACTTCAACTACCGTTTTATCTTTCGCGTTTATTTGGCCAGCTAAGGGAAACGAAATAGTACCATCTGGAAGAATAACGACTTCTTTCTGCAGGGCATCTTCATTCCAAACTGAAATGCTTAACATGTCACCTGCATTAAGTGTATAAGGTTCTGAAGCATGAACAACTGTTCCAATCGAAAGTGCCGCTAATAGCAACACTGCATTTATCAATTTATTCATTATTCTTCTCCATGTTTATAAATTACTTTCGCTTCGGATGATAACACGTTATTTAAGCATAAAAAAAGGGAGCATTTCTGCTCCCTTATTTTAACTGGATATTATTATTGAATTAATCAGTTTTACGCTTTTGATTTAGCACGTAAACGCAGTCCCAATAGGCCGAATAAGGCAGGTGCGAAGAGAAAAAGCGCTGCTGGAATAGGCACAGCCGATACTGAAACATCATATTTCAGCTCATCAGAAGAAGCACTAAAGATATCCAAACCATAGTTTATACCAGTCATAAGCGTGGCGGTAAATGAGTAATCTGAGATGAGATTAAACTGATCGATAACAGCACCACCCATCTCAAATAACGATACGGTAGCTGAACTTAGATTTGCTTCTGGATTAAATGACCATACAATTTTAACGGGTGTATTTTGATCTGTAGATAGATCAAAAAATGATGACCAGTTGGTGTTTGGCTCATCTACCGTTCCGTGGCCTAATACAACATCGTTGTTATTTAAGCTAACTTCTTGCGTAGCACCTGATGATCCGGCGGTGGTCAAATTTAAGGTTGCTGCATTTACACTAATTGAGAAAAATAACGTCATAAAGAAAAGCATCGCTTTTTTCATAAGTCGCTCCTTTAAGGGGTTTGATTTATAGATTAAGTTAAGCAATGCAACCCGGCGATCTTACAAGGTAAGACCCGTGGCTTTCCGCCCCCGCCTCACAACAGGTTTGGCTATTGATAGGAAAGAAGAAATCCTTTCCATTGTGAAAACTTCCCAGCTTTTTAAGGAAGTTAATTTAACCATAACGTTTTTTATTCAGTTTGTACAGAGTCTTTTCTGACAAAAAATATATAAAAAAGGGAGCTTCAAGCTCCCTTTTTATTTCTCCTAACCGTTTCAGCCTGCAGTCATCTTGGCTCTACGACGCAAGCCAATCAATCCTAATAAGGCGGGAGCGAATAAAAATAATGCGGCTGGTACAGGCACTTCTGATAATGAGGTAACTGACACATCATATTTTAATGCATGTGATGTAGCATCTAAAATATCCAAACCGTAAGTTTTACCTGCTGACAATATGGCCGAAAAAGTAAAATCGCCCGTTATATCGTACGTTTCTGTAAAACTACCATCTAATGCAAAAATTGCTACAGTAGCAGAAACCAGATTTCTCACTGGGTTAAATGACCATTCAACATCAACCGCAGTATTTGTATCTGCTGTGACGTTAAACATTGAACTCCAATTTGATCTGGAGCTTTCAACAACACCACCACCTAAAACAACATTGTTCTTATTTAAGGTGACTTGCTGTTGGGATGCCCCATTTGAGCCCTCAGCTGTTAAATTAAGAGTTGCTGAGTTTGCACCAGCAGAGAATAAAAAGGCTATACATAATAGCATCGCTTTTTTCATAGCAATTTCCTTCTAAGTGAAAAAATAAGCAATGCAGCCCGGCCATCTTTAGTCAATTAAAGATCCGTAGCTTTCCGACCCTGCCTCACGACAAGTTTGGCTTTATATTGAAGATAGAAACAGAATTGTTTCTAAAATTGAGACTTTCTTATATTCCTGAAAGTTCAGTTACAGACTAACAGTTTTTGTGGATTTTTCAAATCAGGTAGGTAAATCGCAGATGCAAAATTTTAGAGTCTTTTGATGATATTGAGCCCCACAAAGAAAAGGGAGCCGAAGCCCCCTTTCCTTGAACCAACAATATTGTTAACTCATTTGTTACTATGCAGCAGCTGTTTTCAGTGCTTTACGACGTAAACCGAAAAAGCCCATCAATGCTGGAGCAAATAACCATAATGCAGCTGGTACTGGTACTGCAGAAATTGACAGGTCGTATTTCAGAACATCTGATGTGGCATTAAAAATATCAACACCAAAGAATGATCCCGCTGTCAAAATAGCAGTAAAGATAAAATCACCAGTGATGTTAAAAATAGTTGGCGCACCAACATAACCACCACCAGGGCCAGTCAACAGACCAAAGGCCAATTGAGCATTACTCAAGCTGTTAGTTGGGTTAAATGACCACTCAACTTTCACCGGTGTATCAACATCAGTTTGAACATCAAACAATGATTCCCAAACTCCTGAATTAGCAACAGTACCACCAGCAAGAACTGTACTGTTGTTATTCAGATCAATACTTTGAGTAGCACCTGAAGAACCAACTGTTGATAATGTCAGTGTAGCGGCATTAGCACCAACTGAGAACAATAAAGCTATACAAAATAGCATCGCATTTTTCATAATAATTTCCTTTAATTGAAAAATTAAGCAATGCAACCCGGCCATCTTCATAATCCAGCCAGAAGATCCGTGGCTTTCCGACCTTACCTCACGGTAAGTTTGGCAACAAAAACAGAAACAACATTGTTTCTGAACTTTTTATCTCCAAGAAATATCTCGGTGATGATTAAACACTACTACTTCATTTGCATGATTGAAATTGTACTATGGTACTAGTGACAAATTTATTGCAAAAAAATTATATATTTCAGGCTGATTATAGCTGATTTTCTTTTTCTCACAATATCCATATTTAATGAACTTTATAACAATATTCTATTGGTTGTCCCACTTCATGCTGTGAATAATAGCTAACTGAATCAAGTACATAACTGCAAAAAAAGGGAGCCGAAGCTCCCTTTTCTTAAAACTAACAATATTGTTAACTCATTTGGTGTTATGCAACCACTGTTTTCCGTGCTTGACGGCGTAAACCGAAGAAGCCTAACAGTGCTGGTGCAAACAACCACAATGCAGCTGGTACTGGTACTGCAGAGATTGACAGGTCATATTTCAAAATACCTGAAGTGGCATTAAGAATATCTACTGCAAAATATGAACCTGCAGTCAAAATGGCAGTAAAGATAAAGTCACCAGTGATATTATAAATAGTTGGAAAACCAACATAATTACCACCAGGGCCAGAAATCAGACCAAAAGCCAATTGAGCTGAATCCAAGCTTGTTGAAGGATTAAATGACCACTCAACTCTTACAGGAGTATCAACATCAGTTGTAACATCAAACAATGATTGCCAAGAACCTGAATTAGCAACAGTACCACCAGCAAGCACAGTGCTGTTGTTATTTAAACTGATTTCTTGAGTCGCACCATTTGATCCGACAGTTGATAAACTCAATGTAGCCGCATTAGCACTAACTGAGAACAATAAAGCTATACAAAATAGCATCGCATTTTTCATCGTAATTTCCTTTAATTGAAAAATTAAGCAATGCAACCCAGCCATCTTCAAATAATACCTGAAGACCCGTGGCTTTCCGACCTTGCCTCACGACAAGTTTGGCGATTTAAAATAGGAACCATTTTCGTTCCCAACAAATAAAGCCACTTAGAAACAGCTCTCAAGTGACGGTTGAACAATACTGTTAATTTGTTACAAATAATGAGCCCTGCGACACAAAATTTAGCTGGATTAACTCAAATGTTTAATCAAATGTGAATTGATTCACAGTGTTTACAATGGTTTTGCAAATTAAGGAAAGGAACAAAGCTCCTTTCCTCAAGTAAGCAGGAAATCAATACGTTTAAAATTAAGCTGTAGCAGATTTAAGTGCTCTACGACGTAAGCCGAAAAAACCCATTAATGCTGGAGCCAGTAACCACAATGCAGCTGGAATCGGAACAGCTGATGGTGAAATTGACAGGTCATACTTCAAGATATTTGAGGTTGCGTTCAAAATTGCAACAAGATATGTCGTACCAGCTGTCATGGAAGCATTGAAAATAAAGTCACTACTGATATTAAACATTTGTAATGGGCCACCAACTTCACCAAAAGCAAGTTGGGCGGAACCAAGGCTAGTAGTAGGGTTGAATGACCATTCAATAACTACGGGTGTATCAGCATCTGTAGTTGCGTTAAAAGCTGAACTCCAAAGGCCGCGAGCAGCAACAAAACCACCGGCAAGCACAGTGCTGTTATTGTTTAGATCGACGTTTTGGGTTGCTCCAATAGAACCAGTACCTGTTAACGATAAGGTAGCTGCATTGACGTTAATCGAGAACAACAAGGCTGCAAAAAATAGCATTGATTTTTTCATAATTTTTTCCTTTTGA
>NZ_DFTU01000077.1:36026-36248 GCF_002379485.1 Methylophaga sp. UBA4204
TTTCATAATTTTTTCCTTTTGATGAAAAAATGAAACAATGCAACCTGGCGATCTTAACTTTAAAGACCCATGGCTTTCCGACCTCACCTCACGGTAAGTTAGGCTAGATTGTCGGGAACAACATTGAACCCGAAATGATTGACTCCCAGATGTTTCTCTCAGCCGACATTTCTGATATGCGCATTACCTATCGTGTCGATAGATAACTCAGTCAAAGGAATT
>NZ_DFTU01000080.1:0-11031 GCF_002379485.1 Methylophaga sp. UBA4204
TGCCGATTCTGGTGCAGATGCCGGTCTTTTTGGCTTTCTATTGGGTCTTAGTGGAAAGTATTGAACTGCGTCAAGCCGATTTCATCCTGTGGATTAATGATTTGACGGCAATGGATCCCTATTTTGTCTTACCAGTGCTGTTTGGTTTATCGATGTGGTTCCAGCAAAAGCTGAATCCGATGCCTCAGGATCCGGCGCAGGCGATGATGATGAAGATCTTTCCGATTGTCTTTACCGTCTTTTTTGCTTTCTTCCCGGCAGGTCTGGTGCTTTACTGGGTGGTCAACAACCTTCTATCAATAGCTCAGCAGTGGTATATCACTCGTAAAATGGGTGCGTTGTAACCCTTTCAGCAGGATAAGCAGAACTCCACTGTTTACAGCTGAGTAAACAGAGTTATTTATGACAGAGCATTACACCGACACTATCGTAGCCATTGCCACTGCGCCCGGCCGCGGTGGTGTCGGTGTTGTGCGTTTATCCGGCCCTGAAAGTGCTCAGATAGCCGAGCAAATCTGCGGCAAACTGGCACAAACCCGTCAGGCAAAATTCACCCACTTTCGAGCAGCCGATAAAGAAATTATCGACAGTGGCATTGCGTTGTATTTTGCCGGACCCGCCTCGTTTACCGGTGAAGATGTCATCGAGTTGCAGGGGCATGGCAGTCCATTGGTGATGGCTAGACTATGTCAGCGAGCAGTTGAACTGGGTGCCAGAATGGCTAGGCCCGGAGAGTTTTCTGAACGCGCATTTCTCAATGGCAAGATGGATCTGGCACAGGCTGAAGCCGTTGCAGATTTAATTGAAAGCTCAACCGAACTGGCTGCTCGTAGTGCAATGCGTTCGTTGCAGGGGGAATTTTCCAAAAAGGTTAATGACTTCTTGCAAGAACTGACCTATTTAAGAATGTTTGTTGAAGCCTCCATTGATTTTGCCGATGAAGAAATCGATTTCCTCGGTGAAGCTCAGGTGGATAAACAATTACAGCAACTACTGGCAACCCTGGCAGGTATTCAAGGCAGTGCCCGACAAGGCCGCTTATTACGCGAGGGCATCAGTGTGGTGTTGGCCGGACAGCCCAATGCTGGCAAATCCAGTCTGCATAATCGGCTGGCGGGCCATGATGCAGCTATTGTGACTGAAGTAGCCGGTACAACTCGTGATGTATTACGAGAGCAAATTCATTTGGGCGGTTTGCCACTGCGTATTTCCGATACTGCCGGCCTGCATGATGCCACCAGTGATATCGTTGAGCTTGAAGGTATCCGCAGAACGCAGAACGAATTGGCACAAGCTGATCATATTCTGCTATTAATTGATGATAAGCTTGGCATGACGGAACAGGATACAAAAATCCTTTCTGCTTTACCGAGCGATAAATCATTTACCTTGATTCGAAATAAGATCGACCAAAGCGGCCATGCTGCTGAAATAACGAATGAAAATGGCATATCAGTGATCTATCTATCCGCAAAAAGTGGCGAAGGGATGGATTTGCTGACACATCATTTATGCGAGGTAGTAGGTTTTCATCCGGAAGAAGAAGGGGTGTTTATGGCGCGTCGTCGACATCTGGATGCTTTGCAGCGCGCTCAACAAGCCATTGAAGCAGGCTATGACTGTCTGACAGGTATGGGCGCGGGTGAATTACTCGCGGAAGAACTGCGTATTGCTCAGTCTGCTCTGGGAGAGATTACCGGGACATTCACGACTGAAGACTTACTAGACCGCATCTTCTCCAGTTTTTGTATTGGTAAATGATCTTTTTGCAGGCATGTCATGTTCCCAAATCAAGACACCCAAATCAGTGATTTGCATGAAGTACGGCATCAACATATCCTCAAATTAGTTCAGCAAAGCGGGGTCAAACAGCTTTTGGACTTAGGCTGTGGCTCAGGTACTTTTCTGTGGCAGCTGTTAAATGAAACGCAGATTGAGCAGGTTATTGGTGTTGAACAATCCAGCTTATCTATTCTGCAGGCGCGTGAAAAACTGGCAGCATACCTTCAGCAAACTCCATCCAGAATAAGGTTAATTAACGCATCATATGCTGAACCGCATCCAGAGCTTTATGGTTTTCCGCTGGCAGTGATGATTGAGACCATTGAGCATATTGAGCCGAGACTGTTATCCAAGGTTGAACAAAATGTTTTTGCAGTGATGCGTCCAAAACAAATCATACTGACAACACCTAACTACGAATACAATCCGCTATACGGGCTATATCCCGGACAGTTTCGGGATCCGGATCATCAGTTTGAATGGACTCGGCAGAAATTTCAGCAATGGGCCAGAGGCGTTGCTGCCCGTCATAATTATGAAGTACATTTTTCAGGAATTGGGCAGGCAGATCTGCAATTAGGTTCACCCACCCAGATGGCAGTATTTCACTAGGGCTTGTTGATCTTTCATCTCACAATAGAGGCGGAGATGAAACCTAGGTCTGAAACTCAACTGTCATGGAATTGCCACTCAAATGCCATAGTCTGAGAAGCATGATATCGTCTTGCGTTACAATGTTTAACCATTCCCTTAGGCAAACCCAAACTAAATAGGAGCCAGCATGCTACGCCTATACAAAATTGCTCATGGCTTAATTAAGGAAATCAAAGTTGAAGGCGAGGTATTGGGGCATCATTTAAAAGAAGCCGACTGGATTGATGCGTTGGAGCCCGATGATGATGAACGCGCATTACTCGCGACTTTGTTCAGCGATGAAGTACCCGATGTCGATGATGTAGAAGAAATTGAGGCCTCGGCTCGGTGCTTTACCGATCAGGATGGTCTGCATGTGCATTCATTATTTCTGGGTTACTCAGAAGGGCGACATCACACGGTTTCGGTCGCGTTTATTTTGCAGCCGGATAGACTTATTGCCATTCGTGATGGTGAATTAAGTGATTTTCGATTATTACGAATGCGAGCTCGCCGTGGGCAGGTGAGTTGTGAGACACCAACGGATTTACTGATCACCCTGTTGGAACAAAAAGTCGAAAATCATGCCGATAATCTCGAAGATATCCATCGCCAGCTAGAACGGGTCAGCCATCTGGTTTTAGAAGATGAAAGTGCTGATCTGGAAGATGCCATCAGTCAGTTAGCGCGTTTGGAAGACAGTAACGGAAAGATCCGTTTATGTTTAATGGATACCCAACGTGATATTTCTTTTTTGTTGCGTCACTTACGAGAGCCGGGTGCATCACGGGAAACCTTATATGAGATATTGCGAGATTTGGAGACATTGATGTCGCATACGACATTTTTATTCGATAAGATAAATTTCTTGATGGATTCCACTCAGGGGTTTATCAATATCCAACAGGCACAGATCATTAAAACGTTCTCGATTGCCGCGGTGGTGTTTCTACCACCAACATTGATTGCCAGCATTTATGGAATGAACTTTAAATATATGCCGGAGCTGGATTGGAGCTTCGGTTATCCATTTGCTATTGGTCTGATGGTGGCAGCAGGCATGGCGCCCTACCTTTATTTCAAACGTAAAGGCTGGTTGTAAAATCTTCATAGGAGTAACACAGATGAGTCGACATTTTGATAAAGCAGAAGGTTTGAGTGAAACGCATGATCCGGCCACACATGATTATGTGTTTAACCAAACAATGTTCCGCATTAAGGATCCAAAACGTACCCTGAAGTTTTATTCTGAAGTGATGGGTATGACACTTATCAAACGTTTTGATTTTCCGGAAATGCAGTTCACCTTATATTTCATGGCGGCTATTTCACCGGAGCAGCGGCAGGATTGGTCGGACGATAATGATGAGCGCATCAAACAAACCTTTGCCCGTCCAGCTATGCTTGAATTAACCCATAACTGGGGAGATGAAGACAAAGATGAGGTGGCTTATCATAACGGTAATAGTGAACCACGGGGCTTTGGTCATATTGGCTTTGCCGTTCCCGACATTGATGCTGCCTGCGCGCGCTTTGAGGAGTTTGGCGTTCCATTTGTCAAACGCCCTAATGATGGCAAGATGAAAGGTATCGCGTTTATTCAGGATCCAGATGGCTACTGGATAGAAATATTTACTCCTGATCGTCAGCCGAATTTGCTGAAAGATCACCTTGCTTAAGTTCTTCAGTTTTAGTTGAGCCGCTTCCAAGTGGTGGGCTGGCAAAAACCTGGATTCTATCAGGCAGCTTTTTAGCCTCGTACATTGCCTCATCGGCATATCGCACCAGTTGCATGGCATTACTGCCATGCAACGGATATACCGCGATACCAATACTGACGCCGATATGCAGGATTTTGCCGTCCACTTCATATGGCAGTCTCAGACACTCGCAGATTTTTTCGGAGGTCTGCTGAGCATTGGCAACATGATGAATATTTTGCAGTAAAACGACAAATTCATCACCGCCAATACGTCCGACAATATCTGCCCCACGTAAACATTGTCGAATACGGTTGGCAACCTGTTGCAGTAGTAAATCACCGATAGCGTGTCCATGCCTATCATTGACCGGCTTAAATTTATCCAAATCCAGAAATAATACTGCGAGGGCCTGTTTCTCACGCTCACTTAATACAATGGCTTGATTTAGATGCTCGGTAAAGCTGGCACGATTGGGGAGGCCGGTCAGGGTGTCGTGATGCGCCATATGCGACATACGCTGCATCATCAGTTTATGTTCAGAGATATCTCTGGCAATTCCGGTAAAGGAATCCACCTCGCCATTATTATCAAATAACGGTGCGGTATTACTGCGATGCCAGCACCAATGCCCATTAAAATGTTTTATCCGGTACTCAATACCACTGTGTTTCTGTCGACTGAGACGTACTTGCTGCAAAAAATTGTGGCAGGCCGAGACATCATCGGGATGAACAAATTGATCAAAATGTCGACCGATAACGTCACTAATTGGATGACCAAGGATTTCGGTCCAATTGGGTGATACATAGGTAAGCAGGCCATCCAGCGACAATGAATAGATAATGTCATTGGCATTTTCAACAAAGGCCCTGAACTTTGACTCGCTTTCGTTCAGAGCTGTCTCGTAGCTTTTACGTTGCGTAATGTCATTACCATAGCCGGTCCAGACAATAGTGCCATCAGCTTCACGTATGGGAGTGTCATAGGCTTCAATCCAGATGGTATGGCCATTTTTAAGGACCATGCGAAATTCACTATGCCAGGCACTGGCGGTTTCAGCAGATTGAATGCTTTCATTGATGACCCGTTGATAATCATCCGGGTGAATCATTTTCAATAATACAGAGGCATCTTCAGCAACCTGTTGCTGGGTTACACCAAATAAAGCTTCTAATCGGGAGCTGGTGTAGGTGTATTGGAATTTACCGTCAGGGGTTAAACAAAGCTGATAAATAAAGCCGGGTAGATAAGATGAAACAGCACGTAAATGATTGAGCAACTCATTATCTGTTGAAGTGGACCGGCTCTGTTTGCCGTCGGGCGGGGAGTGCATCATGCCTAGTTAACACCATTTATTTTTTATTTAATAATAGGCTGATGCATTTACCCATTCAAGTATTTATGTGGCATAGCGCACAGAGGTTCAGTATTTCCAGGTTGCAGGAGGCTCACTTTTCAAATGATCTATAAATACTCTGGTGCGCCTTGATAAATGTCCATAGGGATACATTAACCAGATCGGCAAACTGGGACCATGCCAGTCCTCCAGGCAACGTTGCAATTTGACGGTGTGCTGACTTATGCTCAATTCAGCTAACCAGTTCGGATAAAGTCCCAACCCTTTACCTCTAGCAATGGCATCAGCCTGCATGATGAATTGATCGGCTGAGATCTGGGATTGCTGTGGGGGTAATTGAAATGGTTTTTTATGAGGATGTTTTAATAGAATATTCTGTGTCGAGTGCTCCAGAGTATCAACCCATTTATGTTCAGTCAGTTGATGCGGGTGAAGGATTTCTCCTGCCTGTTGCAGATATTCCGGGCTGGCATAAATACCCTGTGAAAGCTGACCCAGACATTCATGGCGAAGCCCATTCTCTGTTACGGGGCCCAGCCACAAAATGACTGATTCACCAACGGTGGCCTGAGGCAGGTTGAATCCGGTACGCATTTTAAGATGCAATTTTGGATGCTGCGTCATCAGCATTTCTACTTTCTCGCTAAGCCAGCGGCAGCTGAAAGCATTATGAAAGGTGAAATCAAGCGTGCCACTTACCTCAAGTTGCAGAGCATCCAGTGCTAACTGACTTTGCTGGGCAAGATCGATAAATTGCTGACAATACTCGGCAAATATCTGGCCTGCCTGAGTTGGGATAAGTCGATTGGATTCCCGTCGAAGTAATTGCTGACCAACACGTTGTTCCAGTTGGCTGATACGTCTGCTTAACGTGGATTTAGGAATAGCCAGTTGTTCTGCGGTAAACGTTAAACTGCCAGACCGAATGATTTCAACAAAGGCTGTCACCGCTCTCATATCTGGCAAAACTGCACGATCATTCATATGTAAGCCTGTTCAGGTTTATGCAACGTTATGTTTATGATTCAATACTTTTCATTACAAATAATAAGCATTATCATTTGCATTAAAGGTTTGGATTGTAATTGATTAAGTGAATGATCGCCAGGGATTGTATATTTTCATCTTCGAATAAGTCCCAGGCTGATGCGAAATTCACTTGGTTTAAGCATAAAGGGAGCTTGGTTAAGAAAGCATTAACAATAGGGTCTGCTGATCTGTTATAGCTGTCTCTGAAAGATAAACAGACCCTAGGCGCCTTATCTGAAGGTTTGAATGGTTCCCCAATTTATTGTTTGTTTGCCCTTTCCCGATGTTACTGCAAAGTGCATCGGGTTTTTTTTGTCTCTAAATCGTTGTGGATTTTTTATTCATCTCGTTTTCATACTTTTCGTTAAGTTAATGAAAACCTAAAGCAGTGATGAAAAAGAAAGCACAACTAATTTCATCAGCTGGGTGTTTTCAGGTCATTATTATGGATTTCACCTTTGTCATTGAGCATATCGTCATGCTCCTGCATTTTCCATGGCAAAATGCCTGGCGATATATGAATGAAATGCATGTATTTCTCGAATTGATTTAGAATGTCATCAATGACTTCCTGCTGATCAAAGTTAAACACATCATAGGCCGCGCCACCCCTCCGCATAAAGACTTCTGCACGGTAATAGCGCTTGTCACCATCTTCACTTCTTGCCATTTGTGGATAAGCAAAGGTGGGCATGGCATAGCCACGCATACGAATTTCATAGATGAAATCCAGTTCTTCTTCTCGAACCACTTCTATATACGCGCGATGCTGGGTGTCATCAAAAAATACAATAACCGGCCAACCTTTCTCTTGCAAAACCGTTTCAACTTTCTGCATGGCCGGATGAGCCGTCGTTTTGATAAATTCTGCCACTTGTTGATAATCCGGATAGTGAATCAACCCTGCCAAACGTTTCTTCCAGTTACCCGGCCGGTGTTGCGAGCTATGCATGAAGGCTGACAAACTGGCTTCACGATGACCTTCAATCGCTAAAGCACGCCACATTCCAATCGCTGCCAGCACCATAATGATGGCAAACGGCAGGGCACTGGTAATACTCATGGTTTGCAAGGCACTTAAGCCACCGGCAATTAGCAGTGCAGCCGCCACCAGACCTTCCAGAGATGCCCAGAAAACCCGTTGCCATACTGGCGTGTTACTGGCGCCACCAGACGCTAAGGAGTCAATGACCAGCGACCCTGAGTCGGAAGAAGTAACAAAGAACGTCATAATCAGAATAACGGTAATAAATGACACTATTGATGTTAGAGGTAATCGTTCATATAGCTTGAACAAGGCAATCGCAGTGTCATTCTGCACTTCCGTAATGAGTGCGGTATACCCCTGATTCATAATCATATTGAGGGCCGTATCCCCAAAAATGGAAAACCAGATAAAGGTAAAAATGGTCGGCACCAGCAGCACGCCAAAGACGAACTGCCGAATGGTGCGACCTCGGCTTATTTTGGCAATAAACAGTCCGACAAACGGTGCCCAGGCAATGGTCCAGCCAAAGATAAATAAAGTCCAGTTACCTATCCAGTCACTCCGGGTATAAGCCTGCAGATTGAAGGTCCGCTCAACAATATTGTTCAGGTAACTGCCAGTGTTTTGTAAAAATGTTTCCAGAATGAAAATACTCGGTCCAGCCAGAAACACAAACAGCATTAATGCAACGGCCAGAACCATGTTGAGAATGGATAACCTTTTAACACCTTTATCAAGTCCAGCCACCACGGATAGAATAGCCAGTAAAGTGATACCGGTTATGGTCACAACCTGAACAAAGGTACTGACCGGGATGCTGGGCCATAAATAATTCATACCAGCATTGATCTGGGCAACGGACAGGCCAAGCGTTGTAGCAATGCCGAATAGGGTCCCTAAGATAGCAATAACATCCACAGTATGGCCGATTGGACCATAGATTCGCTCGCCGATAAGCGGGTAAAGGGCAGAGCGCATTGATAACGGCAAGCCATGGCGAAAGGCAAAATAAGCTAAAACCAGACCGGTTAGACCGTATATGGCCCAGATATGAAAGCCCCAATGGAAAAAGGCAATTTGCATGGCTTGTTTAGCCGCATCAACCGTTTCGGGGGCTCCTTGAGGTGGCGAGGCATAATGCAATACCGGTTCGGCCACCCCGAAGAATAACAAAGCAATCCCGTAGCCAGCTGAAAACAACATCGCAAACCATGCAGGAAAGCTGTATTGCGGTTCGGCATGATCGGGGCCTAATTTGGTTTTTCCCCAACTTGAAATGGCCACGGTTACGATAAAAACAAGAAAGAAAGCCACTGCCAGCATGTAAAACCAGCCAAAGGTTTTGGTCAGATAACTGAGTGTCGCAGCAAAGGCTTCGCCCGCTAATTCTGGATTGCTGATTGTGCCTATTACTAACAGTAACGTAATAATAACGGCAGGAAAAAACACAGGAACCAGAATAGTAGAGGGGATCTTTGAATCAGCTTGCATGCTCAAACTCCGATTTTGATTCGAATGAATCATTAGCGTCATGCAATATTAACGTGAATGGTTTGACCAGATGCTGACAATGCGAAGTGAGAGATAGACGCTTACATCATCGGCATATTGCATGCCGGGTGGTGTTGGGGAAAATCACCGTACAAACCGAATACAGTTTGTACGGTGAAGTATTCGTCTAGCCTTTAGGACCGAGAAAGAACCAAATAATAAATCCTATTACCGGGAAGAACAGTAATATCAAAATCCATAACACTTTGGCTAAGGTACCGGCACCACTTTTCGCTACTTTGAGAATGGCCCAGATAACAATAATCAGCCAGATTAAACCTAATATGCCACCGACTTCTAGATCCATTTTGTCGCTCCTTTGCTAGTTCAGATAAAAATTTAATTCCGTCTTAGCATAACGATAAATCAATTGTTAAACCAACTCTTTTCATGGCGTTGCCGGTTCAATCACCTCGCCGGAGTATGCTTTTAGGCCTCCACCCAATGCTTTATAAAGTGTTAACTGGTTACGTAAACGTGCCAGCCGGGTATCAATTTGAGCTAACTGGGCATCAATATGACTGCGCTGCGCATCCAGAACTTCCAGATAGCTGTCCACCCCGGCATCGTAACGGATTTGAGCTAATTCCAGGCTGCGATTGGTTGCTTTGGTTAAATCCTGTTGAGCATCCAGCTGGGCATCCAGGGTTTCTCTTGCCTGCATTTCATCAAGCACCTCTTTGAATGCCCGCTGAATGGTTTCCTGATAGCGGGCAATATTGATGTCTTTTTCTAACTCAGCGACATCCAGGTTTGCATCATTCACACCCCAATCAAGTAAAGGAACTGATAGCTGTGGAGAAATCTGCCACAAACGATTACCGCTATCACTCAGATCAGAAGGGGTTGAGCCACCAATACCAATGGCGGTTGTCAAACTGATACGTGGAAAAAAAGCTGCTCTTGCAGCACCAATATTGGCATTGGCAGCTTTAATCTGATGTTCGGCCTGCATCACATCCGGTCTGGCCAACAACACTTCAGAAGACAGATTCACCGGTAAGTCCTGCAATAACGGATCATCATCTTCCCAATCAGCCTGCCAATGCTGACGATCCAGTCTTTGTCCAACTAACAACTCCAGCGCGGTAAAGTTTTGATTGGCTTGCTGCTGAAAACTCGACTCGGCAATACGCGCTTCATGTAATGCTGTTTCAGCTTGTCTTAACGCAAGTTCTGATGCCAGACCAGACTCAAAGCGTTTGTTGATCAGTTCATAACTTTCTTCCCGGGCTTCGCGTGTGGAGCTGGAAAATTCCAGCTGGGCAACGGTGGCCTGCCAGCTGAACCAGGCATCGGCCACTTCAGAAACTAATGTCAGCTGAATACTTCTACGGCTGGCCTCACTGGCAAGAAACTGTTCCAGAGCGGCTTGCTGCAAACTGTCAATCCGACCAAAAAAGTCGATTTCCCAGGCCGAGATTCCAACACCAATCTGGTATTCCTCATAAATTCCACCGCCACCAACAGTCTGGGTGCCGGAGCTAACGCCTTCAGGTACGCGTTGACGAGTGGCGCTTGCAGTGCCATCGACTGCTGGCAAAAGTTCGGCACGTTGGATTTTGTACTGTGCACGCAATTGCTCTACCTGCAACACCGTGGCCCGAAGGTTACGGTTATTTTCCAGTGATAATGCAATCAGTTGTTGCAGCTGCTCGTCTTGGTAAAATTCCTGCCAGCCTGTATCAGCAGCTAACGAGGCATTAACGACAGCGTCACTGTCTTCCAGCATCACTGGATTCGCAGGACGTTGATAATCGGGAATCATCGAGCAGGCGCTGAGCACTGCTGATAATGTCATTACAGAAATCAGTTTCAATTTGGCATTCATGCCGATTCTCCTTGAGAAACCTGCTGTTTAGCAGGTGTTTTACCAGTAATTTTTTGTGCCAATGTAAAGATCACTACAAAGAACACAGGAATAAAAAATATTGCCAGGCTTGTTGCTGCCAGCATGCCGCCAAATACGCCGGTACCAATCGCATTTT
>NZ_DFTU01000080.1:11146-11691 GCF_002379485.1 Methylophaga sp. UBA4204
GCACCACTGCCTGCACCGCTTGCTAACATCAGCGGAGTCACCCCCAGCATGAAAGTAAGTGCTGTCATGGCAATTGGGCGCAGACGCATTCTGATGGCTTCCAGTGTCGCCTCCGATAGCGACTTACCCTCTTCATAAAGGGATTTAGCAAATTCGACGATTAAAATGGCATTTCGAGCCGATAAACCTATGGTGGTTAATAGGCCAACCTGAAAGTAGATGTCATTGGACATTCCTCTGCTTAAGGCAAACAGCACAGCTCCAAGTACACCCAGCGGAACCACCAGCATGACAGAGAAAGGTACCGACCAGCTTTCATATAAAGCGGCTAAAAACAGAAATACCACCAGAATCGATAACGCATATAAAAGTGGTGCCTGGGCCCCGGATGCACGTTCCTGTAAAGACAGGGCTGTCCATTCATAGCCAAAGCCCTCAGGTAATTGATCAACTAGTTCTTCCATGGCTTGCATGGCTTCACCTGAGCTTAATCCTGCGGCGGCTTGTCCCTGAATGTTCATCGCAGGAACACCATTGTAGCGTTC
>NZ_DFTU01000080.1:11759-15089 GCF_002379485.1 Methylophaga sp. UBA4204
AGGAACACCATTGTAGCGTTCAAGGCGTGGTGACCCGTATATCCATCGCGAATCACTGATGGCTGATAAAGGCACCATCTCTCCACTAATATTACGCACATACCAGTCTCCTACATCTTCGGGCATCATGCGAAACGGGGCATCACCCTGTACATAGACTCTTTTGACACGACCTTTGTCAATAAAATCATTTACATAAGTGGACCCCCACGCTGTTCCAAAAGTGCTATTGATATCATCCAGCGAGACACCAAAAGCCATGGCTTTTTGATGATTAATATCAATTTTGAATTGGGGGCGATCCTGCAAACCGCTGTGCCTCACCTGATTTAAACGTGGATCCTGATTAGCTTGCATTAACAGAGTGTCTCGGGCTTTGACCAGTTCTTCATGACCCATGCCACCTAAATCCTGCAACATCATATTAAAGCCACTGGCATTACCCAGCTCACGGATGGGAGGAGGGGCAATAGCAAAAGCCACCGCATCCTTAAACTGACTGAAATAGCCCGAAGCACGATTGGCAATTGCCTGAGCACTTTGTTCTGGCGCTGTGCGCTGATCCCAACTTTTTAAATTAACAAAAATCAGACCACTATTCTGCCCGCGACCACTAAAGCTATAGCCGATAACAGAAAACACTGATTCGACGTTATCACCTTCCTGTTCAAGGTAATAATCTTCAATGCGATTCATCACTTCAATAGAACGCTGTTTCGAGGCGTTGACCGGTAACTGCATTTCAGTAAATAAAATGCCCTGATCTTCATCTGGGAAAAAGGACGAAGGCAACTGGGTAAATAAGTAGGCCAGACCTGCCACAATCAATAGGTAAATCAGCATGACGCGTGCAGAACGTTTGATCAGATAGCCAACGGCACTCTGAGTTCCCTTGCTGGTTTTTTCAAAGCTGCGATTAAACCAGCCAAAAAAGCCACGTTTTTTGGCTGGGTCGTGTTTAGCATCTTTTAATAATGAAGCACATAGAGCTGGGGTGAGCGTTAACGCGATCAAAAGTGATAAAGCCATTGCCGCAACAACGGTAATGGAAAATTGCCGATAAATGACCCCGGTTGAACCCGGGAAAAAAGCCATTGGAATAAACACGGCAGAAACCGTTAACACAATACCGACCAAAGCTCCGGTAATCTGATCCATGGACTTACGCGTGGCTTCTTTGGGTGATAATCCATCTTCATGAATAACACGTTCGACGTTTTCCACCACCACGATGGCATCATCGACCAACAGCCCGATGGCCAGCACCATGGCAAACATGGTCAGCATATTAATGGAAAAGCCAAACGCGAAAAGGATGCCAAACGTTCCCAAAATAACCACTGGTACGGCAACCGCCGGGATCAGCGTGGCCCGAAAATTCTGTAAGAACAGATACATGACCAGGAATACCAGAATCATGGCTTCAACCAGAGTCTTGACTACCCCTTCAATGGATATTTTGACAAAAGGGGTGGTGTCATAAGGGTATGTGACTTCCAGGCCTTCAGGGAAAAACGGTTCAAGTTCCGATATTCGGTCACGGATCATTTGAGAGGTTTCCAGCGCATTTGCACCCGACGCTAGTGTAATGCCCAGACCAGCAGCCGATTGTTTGTTGTATTCGGTTTCAAATTGAAAGTTTTCACCACCCAGTGACACATTGGCTACGTCTTTAATGCGGATTTCCGATCCATCCTGGTTGACCCGTAGCAGGATATTTTCAAATTCACTAACCGTTTCCATCCGGGTTTCAACCACGATGCTGGCGGCAATCTGCTGTCCTTCAACGGCTGGTGTTCCACCAATCTCACCCGCTGCAATCTGGACGTTCTGCTCGCGAATCGCGTTAACGACATCTTCTGTGGTTAATTTATAGTTGGCCAGATTGTTGGCATTTAGCCAGATCCGCATCGCATATTGCGAACCGAACAAATTAATTTGCCCAACTCCATTTACCCGGCTGACAGGGTCCTGAATATTGGCCGCCACATAGTCGGCAATATCATAGCGATCCATTTTTCCATTATTGGAAACAAAGCCCAATACCATTAAAAAACCGGTACTGGATTTAGTGATCCGAATCCCTTGCTGCTGAACATCCTGAGGCAATAAAGGCATGGCCGCCTGCAGTTTATTTTGCACTTGAACCTGAGCAATATCCGGATCAGTATCTGCCTGGAAAGTGACCGTAATCTGGCCAACACCACTGGAATCACTGGTGGAGTTGATATATTGCAGATCATCCAGTCCCGTCAGGTTTTGCTCGATTACCTGAATTACTGAATCTTCGACTACTTTGGCTGAGGCGCCAGGGTAGGCGGTACGGATTTCAATCGCTGTTGGGGCTATGCCGGGATATTGTGCTATCGGCAGCTGAAAAATCGACAGCAAGCCAGCCAGCATGATTAATATCGCAATAACCCATGCAAATATCGGATGATCAATAAAAAAGCGGGCCATGATTACTCCTGAGCTTGCTGGAGGGAGTTTTCAGTATCAATCTCAATCTCCACGGCTGAATCGACAGCAATTTTTTGCAAACCTTCCACAACTACTTTTTCTCCACCGGAGAGCCCGTCAGAGACCAGCCATTTATGACCAATGGAGTGTCTGACTGCTATTGGCCGTTGTTCAACAATATTGTCATCGTTTACCAACATTACGCTTGCGGTTCCCTCGCGAGAAAACATCACGGCTTTGTGGGGAACCAAAATGGCGTCAGGCATGGTTCCTTCATTGATTTCAGTTTTCACATACATGCCTGGTAACAGCAGGCCATCCGGATTGGGGAATTTAGCCCTCATCACCAGACTGCCAGTATCTTCATTAACATTAACTTCAGAGAATTGCAGTTCACCTTGATGTTGATAGGTTGAGCCATCTTCCAGCGTTAATTTAACTTGCGCGGTATCTTCTTCTGAAACTCTCCCGGAGAGTAATTGCCGGCGTAAACGAAGCACCTCTTTTGATGCCTGCGATATATCGACATAAATCGGGTCGGTCTGCGTGATGGTGGTTAAAGGTGATTCCTGTTGGGCCGTGACCAGGGCACCTTCGGTCATAGTCGACCGACCGATGCGACCATCTATAGGAGCATTTACCTTGGTATACCGTAAATTTATTTCAGCAGTTTGAATATTCGCCTGCGCCACGGAAACTTCTGCCTGTGCCTGTAAATACGCTGCCTGGGCATCATCATAATCTTGCTGACTGATGGCTTTGTTATCAATCAGTCCTCTAAATCGTTCTGCACGGGCTTTAGTTGATTGAATATTGGCACGGGCTCGGGCCAGTTCTGCTTTAGCCATTTGTAAAGCGGCTTGAAAAGGG
>NZ_DFTU01000050.1:0-367 GCF_002379485.1 Methylophaga sp. UBA4204
AAGGTTGGCTGGCCGGTATAACCGGTTTTTTTGCTGAACGTGGTTACAATATTCTGCATTGCCAGCAATATACCGATACCGACGAGCACGGTCGTTATTTCATGCGTCTGAAGGTGGAAGATGAAGCTCAGTTACCCCATGAAATACTCCATCAACAATTCAGCTCGTTAGCAGCAGCCATGGAACTGACCTGGTCAGTGCATTTCACCGATGTGCCATACCGCGTAGCCTTGCTGGTGACACGGGCATCACATTGTCCTTATGACTTGCTGTTGCGTGAGTTGGAAGGTGAGTTGAAATGTGACATTCCTGTCATTATCGGTAATCATCCCGATTTGGAGAATATGGCGCGTCAGTTCAAAAAACC
>NZ_DFTU01000050.1:474-791 GCF_002379485.1 Methylophaga sp. UBA4204
ATGGCGCGTCAGTTCAAAAAACCGTTTTATCATCTGCCCATCACCAAAGAAACCAAACAGCAACAGGAAACACAGATTAAATCATTACTCTCCGAGTATCAGATTGATCTGGTGGTGATGGCGCGCTATATGCAAATTTTGTCAGAGCAGTTTGTCAAAGAGTTTGCCGGTAAGGTTATCAATATCCACCATGGATTTTTGCCCGCTTTCCAGGGTGCCAAGCCCTATCATCAAGCTTACGAGCGTGGAGTGAAGTTAATCGGCGCCACCGCACATTACGCTACCGCTGAACTTGATGAAGGCCCGATTATCGAACA
>NZ_DFTU01000050.1:850-1230 GCF_002379485.1 Methylophaga sp. UBA4204
GATGAAGGCCCGATTATCGAACAGGATGTCGAACGGGTTCGTCATGATAATAGCCCGGCAGATCTAGTGATGATTGGTAAGGATATTGAGCGTCTGGTTTTGGCACGTGCTGTGAAAGCCCATATCGAGCATCGCATTATTGTTAGTGGCCGCCGCACTATCGTTTTTGCTGAAGGTGCCTGATAGTCTTGTTCCGATTGATATAAATAGAATAAGAGTGGAGGCATGACAAAATTATCAATATTTACTGGTATCTTTCATCCATGTCAGCGGCTAATAAAGTTTATAACAACTAAGTTTTTGTGGGGTTAACCACAGAGACACAGAACGAACGGAGTTTTTGATAGTTGATATCCACAGATTACGCAGATTTTCGCAGA
>NZ_DFTU01000050.1:1318-1932 GCF_002379485.1 Methylophaga sp. UBA4204
GATTACGCAGATTTTCGCAGATGATTAAAAGCGATCTAGTACGTTGATTAAAATTTAAATGAACTTCATACATATCATTATCTAACCCATATTTTTTAGTCGCATGGTCAACAGGGATGTTATTGTAAATTTTTTAATCTGCGTTCATCTGCGGAATCTGCGGATACATATGACACTGTGTCTCTGTGATTCAAATAATAGTATTAAAGGCAAAAAATGAATTCATCCCCAATCATTATGATTACCGGCGCTACCGCAGGATTTGGTGAGGCATGCGCCAGGTTGTTTGCTAAAGCAGGGTGGCGCCTGATTATTACTGGGCGGCGCATGGAACGTTTGCAAAGCCTGCAAGCGGAGTTAGGTGGAGCTTCACAAGTCTGCATCAGTTGTTTTGATATCAGTGACCGGCAGGCGACCGAACAGGCGTTTTCCGAGTTACCAGCCGAATTTCAGCAGATAGATGTATTGGTCAATAATGCTGGTTTAGCATTGGGACTTGAACCAGCTTATGCCACGGATCCGGAAGACTGGGAACGCATGGTTGATACAAATATCAAAGGGTTAATGCGCTGCAGCAGGCTGGTTTTGCCGGGCATGCAATCAAGAGACAGGGG
>NZ_DFTU01000050.1:2048-5872 GCF_002379485.1 Methylophaga sp. UBA4204
CCGGAAACTGGCCTTATCCGGGCGGTAATGTGTATTGCGCCAGTAAGGCTTTTGTAAGACAGTTTTCGCTGGCCCTCCGTGCTGACTTGCTGGGTACGCAAATCCGGGTAACCAATATCGAACCAGGAAATGCCGAAACTGAATTTTCCATGGTCCGTTTTAAAGCCGATGAAGAGCGTGCTGAAAAAGTCTATGAAAATACGGTTGCACTAACGGCTCAGGATATTGCCGATACCATCTGGTGGTTGGTTAATACCCCAGCGCATCTGAATGTCACCACTATGGAAATTATGCCCACCCAACAAGCCACAGGGCCTTTAGCGATTTATCGTGGCTAGGCTTGTTTATCTGTCATCGATGAAGGTTAAAAAAGCCCCAGTATCAGCCCAGTAACCCGTTATTAGGATTCGCTATTGGACGTTGGGCTTTTAAGGTTTTCAGTCCTTTAACGCTGCGGGTGATATTCCAGATTATCCAAATCACCATCACGGCTAAACCGTATAAATTGCCCAGATATAAAAGTCCCCAGGAAACCATCAGCAATATGAGGCTGATATAAAAACCATTTATTTGAAACAGATAATGCGATTGTAGCCAATCTGGAGCTTTGCCTTTTTTTTCATAGGCTACAAGAGCCCCCATCACCAGCATGGGGTAGATAAGCGAACCCACCAGATTAAAGATATAGATCAGTTTAATGCTGCTGATGTCATCGCCAGTTTCAATTAAAGCCATGTAGATTTATCCGTAAAAAATACCTCAATCTAGCAGAATACTGACTCTTGCTCCACAAAAAAGGCCCGACAAAGTCGGGCCTTTTCAGTTTGAGCATAACGTTAACTGTTAACCGCCAAAGTCGAAACGAATACCGGTGTATATGGTTCGTCCCAGAATAGGCGATTCATCTTTAAAGAAGCTGGTATGCCGACGACCGTCTTCATTCAGCAAATTACGTCCCTGAATAAAGATTTCAGCACCTTTTAAACTTGCTGGAGACCAATTTGCATCAAACGAAACCAGGTTATAACCGTCCGTATTGCTCTCAGTCACAGCGGTTTTGGTTTGTTTAAACACCCGACGGTAGTCGAGACTGAAATCCCAGTCAGCATAGGAGGTATCAAATCCAATCCCTAAGCGTGTTGGACTCATGCGAGGAATATTTTCACCATTGCTGAGTTTGCCGCGTACATGATCGGCAGACAAGCGCATGCTAAGTGGAATAGGACCATCAATCAAGTCAGTTATGGCACCAAATTCAGCACCATACAACTTGGCATTTTGTTGTTCATTGACTACCAGCGTATCGCCCTCAATTTCAATGGCTTGGCCAGTCCCATCATTTTGTGCTGCTAAATAAATAAAGTCATCGACGTAGTTATAGAAAGTAGTCAGCTCATAGCGGAATGCCCCTAAATGACGATCAAAACCGACTTCAAAATTGGTATAGGTTTCCTTACCCAGGTTCGGATCACCAATTTCAACAGTCCCTGCTGCTGCATGGCTACCAAAGGCATATAATTGCTCTGCCGACGGAGCCCGTTGCGAACGGGTAACGGACATTCTGAAATGATGGGCCGGATCTACCTCAACCAGAGTTCCTGCCGATAAACTGAATGGAGTGAAGCTATTACTGCCCAATACGGCTGATTGTTGGAGTTCTTCACCACTTGGCAAATCAATATCTCTGGCCTCGTCAAGATCGTCTGTACTGGAGCGCACATGATCGACCCGTGCAGCGACTTCAAAGCGACCAAAATGCGTGGGTAATTCTTCCAGGACAAATAAACCGACGGTGCGTGTGTCATTACCACGGATATAAAAGCCACCACCGTGTTCATCAACGTCCCCGTGGCCGTGACCTTCGCCCTCAGCCTCAAAGTCCCGATCATTAAATTGCAGACCGACAACACCCTCCCAATCACCAATCGGGTTATGCACCAGTTCCAGACGCATTTCAGTTTCGTTATTGTTGAAACGCGTTTCAACTTCACTTTCAACAAATGCACCATTATCAAATTCAGAACCAATTTCCTGTTGACGGTAGCTGGTGTAGGCCATTTTCAGCCTGGCTGTGCTGAAACCCGGTAACGGATCATTAATTTCACTGCGAAAATCAAAACGATCGTTTTTCGCGCGAATCCGTTCCTGCTCTTCTTCACCTTGTCCTAAAAAGACTTCCGGAATGCCGTATTGAGTTTCCCAAGTGCTGTAACCCAAACCGGCAAAGCCCCAGTCACCTTTATACAAACCGGTGATAGAGAACACATCATTTTCTACTTCACTGTTTTGTAATTTATCTTTACGGCCGACCTGCTGGTCTTTTTGCTGATAACCATCAATATCAAAATCACTGGTACGACGAACCCCATAGTCCGTCCGCAATACAAAGTTGTCTCCCAGTGGTAGTTCAAGTCCCAAACGTCCCTGGCGATCATGTCCATTGATGCCGTATGACATCTGCCCATCTACTCTTGGAGCATCCCCAAATTCAGGATTAAATCGATTACTGCGAACATTGATAACACCTCCAGCAGCACCGCTTCCATAAAGTAATGTCGCCGGACCTCGGAAAACTTCAATTTGATCGGCACGACCAGCATCCATGCCGATAGCATGATCTGCACCTTCACCGGAGATATCGGAAGTACTCAAGCCATCTTCCAGCACTTTCACACGGGATCCCTGTAAACCTCGAACCACAGGACGTCCTACGCCCTGACCAAAGTCGGCATTATGCACACCAGGTAAGCCATCCAATGTTTCGCCTATTGTACTGGCGCGTTTTTGATTAAGTTCATCACCCGCAATAACCGTGACCGGCTGGATCAATTCATCAGAGGTACGGTTGCCTAATGGATCAGAAGTGACCACCAGGCGTGGGATATCAACAGTATCTTCAGCAGCTAACACTGCAGAAGCCATAGGGGAGAGTGCCGCAGCAAGCAACACTACAATGGGTTTTTTATTCATCACGAATAATCCTCATAGCAGAAATCAGTAGCCATTTTCTGAATAGAAAAATGGCATTCAGTCATATTTGAACGCTATGAGAAAATGGGTGGAGCGCGAATCGCGAATGAAAGATAAAAATTTTCAAAACGAGCAGGGAGGGTAACAGAAGACTGAAACTGAAAATATTGTTGCCAGACAGCAACCGTCAGCTGATTGTGGTTATCGGTAGATGGGGTATGACTGACAACATTTAACTGATCACATAATGCTATGTGATCATGAAACGCATGTTCGGCATCATGCCAAACGGCTATGGATTGCATCAGCAATAATGCTGCTGCAAAGAGCCATAACAGATGTTTGGTATGCCGAATTTGCATAGGGATTAGTTCACTAGCAATTCAGTGAGTAACTGCTGATAAATAGCCGACAATGTATCCAGATCGGCAACTGAAACATGTTCATCAATTTGGTGAATGGTCGCGTTTAACGGACCAAGTTCAATTACCTGTGCTCCAGTTGGCGCGATAAAACGACCATCGGATGTGCCACCAGAAGTGGATAGAGTTGTTTCATAACCTGTTACAGTTTTAACCGCCATCTGTACGGCTTCAAGTAATTTACCGCCTGCTGTACGGAAGGGTTTACCCGATAACACCCAATCCATTTGATATGCCACACCGTGTTTATCGAGAATCGCTTCGACCTGTTGTTGCAGTTTATCGTGAGTCACTTCAGTGGAATAACGGAAGTTAAAAATCATTTCTACTGTGCCGGGAATAATATTGGTCGCACCAGTGCCGCTTTTCAGATTGGATACCTGAAAGCTGGTGGGCGGGAAATCAGCATTACCCTGATCCCATTGCACCGCA
>NZ_DFTU01000050.1:5937-9704 GCF_002379485.1 Methylophaga sp. UBA4204
TCAGTTCAGCCAATGCCGGAGCAAGATTATGTACCGGATTATCTGCCAGGTGAGGATAAGCAATATGGCCCTGCTTGCCTTGAACTGTCAGATAGCCATTTAACGAACCACGGCGACCATTTTTAACCACATCTGCCACTTTGTCAGTGCTGGTTGGTTCGCCGACCACACACCAGTCGATATGATCCTGACGTGCCTGCAATGTTTCAATAACTTTAACGGTACCATCAGTGGCTGGGCCCTCTTCATCGCTGGTCAGTAAAAAAGCAATGCTGCCAGCATGCTGAGGGTGTTCAGCAACAAAACGTTCACAAGCCGTCACCATAGCAGCAATACTGCCTTTCATATCGGCTGTACCGCGGCCATACAAAATGCCGTCTTCAATTTTGGCGGCAAACGGTTCGTGGCTCCATTTATCTACCGGTCCGGTTGGCACAACATCGGTATGTCCGGCAAATACAAATAACGGGCCATTATGTCCACGCCGACACCACAGATTGTCAACTTCCCCAAACCGCAGGTATTCAGCATTAAAGCCACTATTAGCCAACCGTTCTGCCAGCATGATCTGACAACCTTTATCGACAGGGGTGACACTGTCACGTTGAATCAAATCAATGGTGAGCTGAACAGTTTTGGAAAGATTACTTTGCATAGCGCGCCTGAAAATCAGATTCGTTGAAACCTATTGATATGCCGGATGCATCTTCTATAACCGGGCGTTTAATAAGTGTTGGATGCAAGAGCATTAACTCTATAGCAGCTTGTTGATCAAGCTGATCTTTACGCGGGTCTTCAAGCTTGCGCCAGGTTGTGCCCCTTTTGTTGATAAGCTGTTCCCAGCTGACGTAATTCAACCACTGTTGGATGATGGATAGATCCAGACCATCTGTCCGAAAATCATGGAATTGGTATGTAATCTGGTGCTCATCCAGCCAACGTCTGGCTTTTTTGACCGTGTCACAATTTTTAATACCAAACAATTTCATCGTTGCCGTTTCACCTGAAAAAGCCCACAGGGTAGGCGAATTGATGTTAAATGATACAGTATATCAATTCATTTTGCATCATTGGCTTCACTGCCGTGGAGCAGTGGTAAAGGCGGTAACTGCTATAAAGCGGTTACCGCCAATTACAATCTATTTAGATATCACGCAGTAATTCGTTGATACCGACTTTACCACGGGTTTTTTCATCAACCTGTTTCACAATAACAGCGCAGTACAAGCTGTAGCTGCCATCTTTAGAAGGCAGGTTTCCTGAAACAACTACAGAACCAGCCGGAATACGACCGTAGCTTATTTCACCGGTCATGCGGTTGAAAATCTTGGTGCTTTGGCCAATGTAAACACCCATTGAAATCACTGAACCTTCTTCAACGATAACGCCTTCAACCACTTCAGAACGGGCACCAATAAAGCAGTTATCTTCGATGATTGTCGGACCGGCTTGTAAAGGTTCAAGTACGCCACCGATACCCACACCACCGGATAAATGGACGTTTTTACCGATTTGTGCACAGCTACCAACAGTAGCCCAGGTATCAACCATGGTGCCGGAATCAACGTAGGCACCGATATTAACGTAAGAAGGCATCAAAACAACGCCTGGTGCGATATATGAACCACGACGAGCTGCTGCAGGAGGTACAACACGCACACCGGCAGTATTAAAATCAGCTTCGGTAAAGTTAGCGAATTTTGGTTCAACCTTGTCAAAATACTGTGTTTCACCGCCAGACATCGGGCGGTTATCATTCAAGCGGAACGACAATAAAACGGCTTTTTTCAGCCATTGATTGACGACCCAATCACCATTTTGTTTTTCTGCGACACGTGCTTTACCACTGTCGAGCATTCCCAGAACTTCATTGACGGCATTACGTACTTGCGCATCAGCATTGGCTGGGGTGATTTCTGCACGGCGTTCAAATGCCGTTTCGATAATCTGCTGGATATCACTCATCGGTTTCTCCAAATTATTAAGATAAGGTTTCAATATAGTCACGGATCCGCATGGCCGCTTCGACGCACTCATCTTGAGGTGCAACCAATGCCATGCGGATCCGGTTAACGCCAGGATTACCCTGTTTGGTATCTCTGGCTAAAAAACGTCCCGGCAATACGGTGACGTTATATTGATCAAATAAGCCGCGAGCAAAATCGGTATCGGCAATCGGCGTTTCTGCCCATAAATAAAAACTTGCCTCGGGCTGGGTGACATTCATCACTGGTGACAGAATGTCGAGTACGGCTGCGAATTTTTCTCTGTACAGGTGCCTGTTATGTGCTACATGCGCTTCATCTGTCCAGGCAGCAATAGAGGCAGACTGGGTTGATGGTGGCATTGCGCAGCCATGATAGGTACGGTAACGCAGAAAGGATTTCATGATATTGGCATCGCCGGCCACAAAGCCACTTCGTAATCCCGGCGCGTTAGAGCGCTTGGATAGACTATGGAAAACCACACAACGGCTTAAATCGGTATAGCCAGCTGCCACAGCTGCTTGTAATAAACCTACTGGTGGTAAGGCTTCATCAAAATAGATTTCGGAATAACATTCGTCAGCCGCGATAATAAAATCATATTCATGGGCCAGTTGAATCAGTTTGGTCAGCGTTTCAGCATCAACAATCGCACCGGTCGGGTTGCCCGGGCTGCATAAATATAACAACTGACAGCGTGACCAGACACTCGCGGGAACAGCATCAAAATCGGGTACAAAGCCGGTTTCTTCGGTGCAATTAAGCAGATAAGGTTCTGCTCCGGCCAGAAATGCCGCACCCTCATAGATCTGATAAAACGGGTTGGGCATAACAATCAGTGGATCTTTACGACGATCAATAATCGCCTGAGCAAAGGCAAATAATGCTTCCCGGGTGCCATTAACCGGCAGAACCTGCGATAACGGGTCGATATGTCCCGCTAACTGAAATCGTTGATCCAGCCAATTCGCAATAGAATGGCGTAATTCGATACTACCCGCTGTTGTTGGATAGACTGATAAGCCATGCAAATGACTGATGACCGCTTCGGTAATAAAACCGGGAGTAGGATGCTTTGGCTCACCAATGGATAACGAAATATGCGGCAGATCACTTGGCGGCTGGCAACCTTGCTGCAGTTCGGCTAGTTTCTCAAAAGGATAAGGGTGTAAAAGGGCCAGATCTGGATTCATTAATACATATCGCCGGATAACAAAAATCCGGCCATTATAACGCTTCAACTGACTGTCGTGTTATAAGCATCATTATGAACTTTGTAAATCCCATCGAATCCAAGCTGGCAATCCTTAGTCTGTTATTTGCTGCCACCATGTGGGGCCTTATCTGGTATCCCATGCGCCTGTTCGAACAGGCTGGCATGTCGGTGGTCTGGGTGACGTTGATCATGTACCTCACGGCAGGCATCGCCAGTCTGCCGATTTTTATCAAAAACCGTTATCGCTGGAAACATATTCCTGCCGATCTGCTTTGGCTGGCCCTGGCGGCTGGTATGACCAATCTCGCTTTTTTAGTCGCGTTGAATGAAGGTCAGGTAATGCGGGTGATGCTATTGTTTTATTTATCGCCTTTATGGTCGGTGATATTAGGACGCTGGTGGCTAGGTGAAAAGTTGTCTCTGGCAGCCATTGTTATGTTTGTGCTGGCCATGGGGGGCACGGTCTTAATGTTATGGCGACCCGAAGTGGGATTTCCATGGCCACATGGCCTGGCTGATTGGCTGGCCTTGTTTGCCAGTCTGTGTTTTGCGGTGAACAATGTGTT
>NZ_DFTU01000050.1:9814-10010 GCF_002379485.1 Methylophaga sp. UBA4204
TCGTGGTAGCAGTATCAATAGTCGTTTTGCTATTACAGCAGGCTTCCTTACCCTCAGTGGGTCTATCTGTATGGCTAAGTGCTGTTTTGGTGGGGGGCGGAATTATCATCGCCATGACAATGACAGTTCTATATGGTCTGGCCAGAATGCCGGTCTATCTGGCAGCAGTTATCATGTTGTTTGAATTGATTGTTGC
>NZ_DFTU01000050.1:10020-10214 GCF_002379485.1 Methylophaga sp. UBA4204
CTTTACTCACTACAGAAATGATGACCGTTCAGGAATGGCTGGGTGGGGCATTTATTTTTGTTGCTGCATTCGGAATTGCTCAGGTAGAAAAAGCCAATCGCTAAGCCTGCGGCCAATTTATTTTGATTAACCACTTTGTTTCACCCTTTCAGTCTTGGACTGTTTTCCGCGCTATTGTGTTGGAAATGACTTAT
>NZ_DFTU01000050.1:10332-17969 GCF_002379485.1 Methylophaga sp. UBA4204
GTGTTGGAAATGACTTATGTAGAATGGTTACACCACGCCAATAGGCCTGGTTGAAAGAAACGACTCTGCTCAGAGGAGACTCTAAAAGAGCAATAGCCCTTGGTTTTTATTTTAATTTGCAGGAATTGTTTATGATTAAGTCTATAGCGCATGCCAGTTTTCTGGTGGCTGATTTAGCTACGTCGCTGAAGTTTTACTGTGATGTCTTGCAAATCCCTCTCAATCCGAATCGCCCTAAATTTGCCTATGACGGCGCATGGCTGGATTTGGATAACAAACAACAATTACATTTGATGGTATTACCCAATCCTGACTCGACAGATGGTCGTCCGGAACATGGAGGGCGGGATCGTCATGTCGCATTGCTTGTCGAAGATCTTGAGGCACTTGCCGAACGGCTGGAACAGGCAGGTGTAGAATTTTCACGCAGCAAGTCTGGTCGGGCTGCTTTTTTCTGCCGTGATCCAGATGGAAATGCACTGGAATTTGCAGAAGATTTTACTCCGCCCGTTAAGTAACTCAGGCATTTAAAAGAGACAATCAATGGCTTAGCGACTTACTCACAATTTCTGTGGATAAGTCTGTGTGTAACAATGGTGAAAAACGCTAAGTCGTTAATCTATAAAAGTGCTGTTCAAAATGGTTAAAATTTAACCATTTGCAAAATAGTAATAAAATCAAATTGTTACGTAACAATTTTGTATATTCAACAACTTAGCAAAACTTGTTGTAACAGCACTGTAACAATTTAGGAAAAAGTGAATAACTTACTGCGATTGGCAGCATTAAAAATCAAAGATTGTGCCATAAAAATTTATTTTTGCTTTTCACACAGCTAACTTTAAATCATCCTGCTATTTGATTCTTTCAGTGTTTAATATTTGAAATATTCATTTTTGTTGTTGTAATAGCCTGCTAGTCAATTAGTTAAAAGTGATGATCAATGGCTTAGCGACTTACTCACAATTTCTGTGGATAAGTCTGTGGTTAACATTGTTGAAAATCGCTAAGTCATTATTCTTTAACAGAGCTGCACTAAATGGTTAAAAAATAACCATATTTAAAATTCATTTAAAATCAATAATATATGGTTGTTTTGTGTACATTCAATGACTTAGCAAAGTATGTTGTAAGAGCACTGTAACAATCCATCGGAAAGTGCATAACTTACTATGCTGGTATTAAGAAATTACACTCGTGCTAATGCAGGAATGATGTGCTCATCAAAGGCCGAATCTTCATCACCTGTTGGTTCGAGGCGAAATTGCTCAAGTCCCTTAAAATCAAATAATTGCTGATCTGCCAATTGGGAGGGGGCCACATTCTGGATGCTACGGAAAATATTTTCAACACGACCGGGATGCTGTTTCTCCCAGGTTTGCAGCATTTCCTTAATCACCTGACGTTGCAGATTTTCCTGAGAGCCACATAAATTACATGGAATGATTGGGAAGGCTCTCGCTTCAGCATAGCGGGTGATATCCGACTCTTTGGCATAACAGAGCGGTCGGATAACAATATTGGTTTTATCATCACTCAGCAGTTTGGGCGGCATGGCTTTGGTCTTGCCGCCATAAAACATATTTAAAAAAAGCGTTTCAATAATATCGTCACGATGATGGCCTAAGGCGATTTTTGTGATGCCATGCTGACGCGCATAACCGTATAACGATCCACGACGTAGTCTCGAACAAATACCACAGGTGGTTTTGCCTTCAGGAACCACTTCCTTAACAATGCTGTAGGTATCTTTTTCGATAATATGAAATGGCACACCAATTTTACTGAGATATTCTGGCAATACATGCTCTGGAAATCCGGGTTGCTTTTGATCAAGATTGACCGCAATCAACTCAAAATCAATTGGTGCGTGATCGCGTAAATTCAGCAAAATATCGAGCATGGTGTAGCTGTCTTTACCACCTGACAGGCATACCATGACTTTATCGCCATCCTGAATCATGTCGTAATCAGCAATTGCCTGGCCGACCTGGCGGCGTAGCCGTTTATGTAATTTGTTGAATTCGTGTTGTTGTTTCAATTGATTTTCAGACATTAGATCAGACCTGCGAAGGGTTGCACGGTGACAGATTGACCGGCAGCCACACCGTCACAATCTTCATCCAGTAAAATAAAACAGTTGGCATGACTCATGGAATGCAGAATGCCGGAGCCCTGTTCGCCGGTCATCGTAACTTCCAATTGATTGGCAGAATTGCTGCGTAATAATCCCCGTTGAAATTCGAAACGTCCGGGACGCTTACGAATATTCTCAGCTGCAATCGCCTGTAATACCATTGGCGCGTGATAAATAGCACCCGCCAACTTGTGTAAAGCAGGTTGTACAAACTGATAGAAAGTTACCATCACCGAAACCGGATTACCGGGCAGACCGAAAAAATGAGCATCTGCAATTTTGCCGTAAGCAAGCGGCCTACCGGGTTTCATTGCGATTTTCCAGAAATGCACTTCGCCGAGTTCATCCAGCAATTGCTTAACATAATCGGCTTCACCCACTGACACGCCACCAGAGGTAATCACCACATCGGCTTCCTTGGCGGCCTGCAGCAAAGCTTCACGTAATGTGTCGGGATTATCGGTAACGACTCCCATATCGATGATTTCAGCATCCAGACGTGTCAGCATGGCATGCAAGGTATAACGGTTACTGTCATAAATATCGCCGGGGTTCAATGTTTCGCCAAGCGAACGTAGTTCATCCCCTGTAGAAAAAAATGCCACCCGAATTCGACGACGAACCTTTAATTCTGCAAATCCCAATGACGCCAGTAAGCCTAAATCGGCTGAGGTAATTCGACGTCCTGCAGTAAGCACCACAGCGCCGGTCTGAATATCTTCTCCGGCGAGTCGCACATTTTCGCCGCTATGATGTTCCCCGTGCAGCGTTATCAGATCATTATTAACTTCAGCTTGTTCTTGCATGATGACCGTGTCACAACCCTCGGGCATCATTGCACCCGTCATGATTCTTACACATTCACCGGTATGAACGGTTTTGTCGAAAGGTTTGCCAGCAAAGGCACTGCCCACCCGTTTTAAGGAGGTGGAGTCATGCTTCAAATCTTCGCCACGTAACGCGTAACCATCCATTGCCGAATTAGCATGCGGAGGTACGGATAGCGGTGAAATCACATCTTCATGTAATACCTGTCCCAGCGCATCGCGCAATGCGACTTTTCTCCAGCAGCTGATTGCTGATATCTGCTGCAGAATTTTCTCTCTGGCGTCTTCCACTCTCAGAGTGTTAACGGGTTCAGGAGTGGCGCAGCTTGGTTGGGGCGTAAAGTCAGTCATGGTGGTATTGCCGAATATAGTTGTTTATAAAGTTCAGGATGGCGTCCAAATCGTTTAAATTCAATACGGGTATTTGAGGTTCAATTGTCAATTCGGAGTCAGTGGCAATGGCAATAATATTGGGATCATCCGGAAACAACAGAGGTTTACCAATGCTTGCGCGATGTAATTCCAGCTTCGGTATTGCTTCCTGTTTAAAGCCTTCGACCAGAACCAAATCCAAATTTTCTAAATCCAGACGCGCCAGACAGTCGGATAAAAGTGGTTCTTGTTGTTCATTTTCATTGGTTTGCATCAGTGCCAGCAGTTTTCGGGAGGCCACTAGTACCTGACTGGCACCTGCTTCACGAATTCGGTAACTGTCTTTACCGGGCTGATCGATATCAAATAGATGATGCGCATGTTTTATAACCGCTAAGCGTATTCCGGCAGAGCGAAGTTTAGGAATCAACTGGGTGAGTAAGGTGGTTTTGCCAGTGCCACTAAATGCGGCAATTCCCAATATAGGTACTGAACAGGACAAGGCAGGTGATTGCAGGTCTTCCGGATGATTGAAATTGGTGAAACTCTCAGGTTGGTCAGAAAAATCTACTTCAATCATTCCCTGTTGCTTAAACCAGCGATCAATCTTTCTTTCCCCAGAAGCGAGATATTTCTGTAAATCCTCTGCCAGTTCACAGTGTAATAATGAAAATACTGGTTGAATACGCTTGCCATCGGTGGCGACAGCGATTTTTTTACCTGAGCATAATAAACTCTCCAGCATGCGTTGTCGTAACTTCGGACTGGGAGAGGGGCTGTCACAGGGAGCCGTCAGAATATAATCGGTGGTTGCCATTTGCATTCCGGCCAGCATGCCAGCCAATGGTCCTTGAAAGCCGGAAAGCGAATCGCTGATGACAGGATAGCCAAATTGTTGATAACGCTCTATATTACGATTAGCGTTGATGAGCAACTGCTCAACCTGAGGTGCAAGATGATGAATGACATGCGCAATCAACGGCTGATTTACGTAAGGTATCAGGCCCTTGTCATTACCGCCCATACGGCGTGCTTCGCCACCGGCGAGAATGATGCCGGTCACGGTAGGGTAAGTTGATTCAGTCATGCTGTTTGCAGTTAATGGCTTTTTGTTGAGTGGGTACAATGCATAAAGTAACAATATCAATGTTCATTATACTGTGTATTCCACAGAACGTATGGTCACAGGATTTGCAGATTCTGGTCATGGGGCTATATCGCGACCATGCCGTGTTGGAAATTAATCAGCAGCAACATTTTTTATCTGTTGGACAGCGAACTCCGGAAGGCGTGACCTTAATCAGCGCAAACAGCAATCAGGCAATATTGGATATTGCAGGCAGGCAGGGTGTATTTGAACTGAATAATCGGGTTGGTGCTATGTATTCGGCCCCTGTTGAAATGCCTGTAGTGAGTATATGGCCGACCAATGGGATGTATTTGACCAGTGGTTCAGTTAATGGATATACAGTAGATTTTATGGTGGATACTGGAGCATCAGTCATTGCTATAAATGGTGAGACTGCAAAACGGTTAGGCTTAGATTATCTTAACGCGAACCAGATTGGTGTCAGAACTGCTTCTGGTGTTGAACTTGCTTACAGTATCGAACTGGAATCAGTGCAACTAGGTGATATTTCACTGGAAAATGTTGCGGCTGTCGTGATTGATGGTCCAGAACCACAACGGGCTTTATTGGGAATGAGTTTTCTGAATGCGTTTGATATGGAACGCAAAGGCGAACGGCTGGATTTACGCCAAAAATTCTAGTCAAATAAAAAAGCCAGTTGCGGGTGCAACTGGCTTAATTAGTATAAACTGGCTTGATTAGTGCGGGGCATATTCGCTAAATCAATCAAAACCCTGAGTGATCAACGCATAGGCTGAATGATTATGAATCGATTCAAAGTTTTCTGATTCGACTGTATATGCTTTGATACGGCTATCGGCATTTAAACGCGCTGCAACGTCGCGAACCATATCTTCAACAAATTTCGGATTGTCGTAAGCATGCTCGGTGACATATTTTTCATCCGGACGCTTCAACAAACCATAGATTTGGCATGACGCTTCGTCTTCTACCAGATCAATCAAGTCTTCAATCCAGATAAAGCTATCTGTTTTCACGGTCAATGTGACATGTGAACGCTGATTATGTGCACCGTAATCCGAAATATTTTTTGAACATGGGCACAAGCTGGTAACCGGCACAATGACTTTGACAGTCATGCTGGTTTTCTTGGCAACAATTTCACCAATAAAACTTACTTGATAATCCATCAGACTGCGGACTTTTGAAATCGGTGCTTCTTTATTTACAAAATAGGGGAAGCTCATTTCAATGTAGCCGGATTCAGCATCCAGACGCTCAGTCATTTCGCCCAACATGGTATGAAATGACTTAACGGTAATTTCACGTTCATGTTGATTAAGAATCTCAACAAAACGTGACATATGTGTGCCTTTAAACTGATGTGGCAGATTCACATACATATTAAAATTGGCAACAGTGTGCTGTTCACCGGTAGTGCGATCACTGACCACAACAGGATGGCGAATATCTTTTATGCCAACTTTATCAATCGCAATGTGACGTTTATCTTTGATGTTCTGAACGTCTTCGATTTCTGCTGCAGCTATTGGCTTGTTTTGATCGGTCATGATTCGGGTTAATCCTCACTATATTTGACACAGGCACGGTCGGTTTCCCATACCGTGACACCAGAGACTCTGGCTGTGTCGGTGTTTAGCGTATCGCTAAGGCGCTGGTAAAAAAACTGGGCGATATTTTCTGCCGTAGGATTAATCTCATCAAACGGTGGAATATCATTCAGATAACGGTGATCCAGTGTTTTTGCTAACTCACGAGTCGCCGTTTTAATGGTTTTAAAATCCATGCCCATACCATGCTGGTTAAGTGCATTGGCAGTGACTTCGACTTCAAGTTTCCAATTATGGCCATGCATGCGACGACAATCCCCAGGGTAGTCCCTAAGGGTATGTGCAGAGGCAAAATCAGCCAGAATTTTTAAGGTATAGGTGGCGCTCATAATGTTGACTATTATACTCGGGAATTAACCTATCGAACAGGCTATTATTACGCAAAATAACGATTGATGGTATCGATAATGCCACTTGCATCCAACCCACAGGCACTGAGCATCTGGCCATGATCACCATGCTCAATGAAGTGGTCAGGCAAGCCCATCATCCGCAAATTTGTCTCAATACCCTGCTGTTGAAAATATTCATTTACCGCGCTACCAGCTCCACCCATCAGTGCATTTTCTTCAATAGTGATAATCAATTCATGACTGGCAGCAATTTCATCCAGTAGCGTGGTATCCAATGGTTTAACAAAACGCATATTCACCACTGTGGCATCAATTTGCTCTGCAGCGTCAAGTGCTGCATGCAATAAGGTGCCAAAAGCCAGAATGGCGGTCTTTTTGCCTGTCCGACGGGTTTGTGCTTTACAGATGGGCAAGCTATTCAGTTGTGGTTCAATCGCCGTACCGTTGCCACAACCGCGAGGATACCGCACTGCGGCAGGGCCATTATGATGATATCCGGTGGTTAACATTTGCCGACATTCGTTCTCATCGCTGGGTGTCATTATCAGCATATTCGGAATACAACGCAGATAACTTAAATCAAAACTTCCGGCGTGTGTTGGCCCATCAGCGCCTACCAATCCCGCCCTATCAATAGCAAATAACACCGGCAGGTTTTGCAGAGCCACATCATGAATCAATTGATCATAAGCGCGCTGCAGAAAGGTTGAATAAATGGCAACTACCGGTTTTTTGCCTTCACAAGCAATGCCTGCAGCTAACGTCACGGCATGTTGCTCTGCAATGCCGACATCAAAATATCTTTCTGGAAACCGTTCAGCAAAAGCATTCAGACCGGAGCCTTCACACATAGCGGGTGTAATCGCAATCAGATCTTCAGAAGCTGTTCCCATATCACACAGCCATTGACTGAATACTTGGGTAAAGGTTGGACCGGATTTTTTATTGCTATTGGCAGGGCTTACACCATGATATTTACAGGGTTGCTGCTCAGCAGGTTCGAAGCCTTTACCTTTTTTGGTCACAATATGCAGGAACTGAGCACCTTTGCTGTTGCGCAGATTGCTTAACGTGGTAATCAAGGTGTCAAGATCATGGCCATCAATCGGGCCAATATAATTGAACCCCATTTCTTCAAATAACGTACCTGGCACCATCATGCCTTTGACGTGTTCTTCGGTACGTCTTGCGAACTCCCACGCAGGCGGAATTTTTTCCAGCATTTTC
>NZ_DFTU01000041.1:0-10023 GCF_002379485.1 Methylophaga sp. UBA4204
TCTACCACTGAGCTATTCCCGCTTAGGAAGACGTGCATTATAGGCACTTAATATTTTCTGTCAACCCTTATCTACCAACACTGGCAAGGCTGCTTTCAAGTAGCTGATCATTGAGGTCAAAGTGAGTAATGCGGCTATGTATAACAAGCCTACACCGATTTCAAAAACAGGTAATCCAAACAGCGGTTTATAGAATATCAGGCAACCAATAGCGACCATTTGAAATGTGGTTTTCCATTTGCCGATAGAAGAAACCTGAACTACATGGCGGGCACCAATTTCAGCCATCCATTCGCGTAATGCGGAAATTGTGATTTCACGAAATACGATGACAATCACCGGAAGCAGAATAAACCATACTGGTGATTTGAAAAGAATCAGCAATAACGCCACCACCACAATTAATTTATCTGCGACAGGATCAATAAACGCTCCAAAGGGCGAGGTGAGGTTCATCCTTCGAGCCAAATAGCCATCCAGCCAATCCGTGATACCCGCCAGCACAAAGACAATGGTGGCCCACAAAGGAGCATAGGTACTGGGAAGAAAATACAGTACCACCAGAACAGGTATTAAAAGCACCCTGAGCAGACTGAGTAAGTTAGGTATATTCAGCATAAATCGTTTCGTTATAAGCTATAGATAACGCTTATGTTAGCACTATGACGTGTTTAATTGTCCGGATGGAACATATCGTAAATTTTTTGTGCCAAAGCAGCACTGATTCCATCCACCCTCTGTAGATCTTCAACCCCTGCCCGTTTTACTTCCTGAAGGCCGCCAAATTGCTGCAATAATTTTTGTCTCCGCTTGGGTCCTAATCCGGCAATATCTTCCAAGGTTGAGCTTTTACGGGCTTTGGCACGGCGTTGACGATGACCGGTAATGGCAAAACGGTGCGCTTCATCCCGAACTTGCTGAAGTAAATGTAATGCGGGTGAATCTGCAGATAAGGTCACTTCGCCAGCCCGACCGACCAGAAATAACGTTTCTTCACCTGGTTTACGTGCAGGACCTTTAGCGATACCTAAGATAGGAAGATCACTTAAATTCAGCTCAGCCAGCACTTCCTGCGCTTCTTTAATCTGTCCCTTACCACCATCAATCAACAGTAAATCCGGTCGTTTTCCTTCACCGTTATTCAATCGGGTAAATCGACGACTCAATGCCTGATGCATGGCGGCATAATCATCGCCACCGGTAATGCCTTCGATATTGAATTTACGGTAATCGCTTTTAATTGCGCCTTCCAGGCCAAATACCACGCAGGAAGCTACCGTGCGCTCGCCACTGGTGTGACTGATATCGAAACACTCAATACGTTTGGGCATTTCATCCAGCTCTAATACATCCTGCAGAATTTCAAAACGCTGCAATAAATTGGAGCGACTGCTGATACGCTGGGTAAGACTGATATCGGCATTGGTCATCGCCATCTGCAACCAACGTGTCGCATGGCCACGTTGCGGCTTACGCAGGCTGACTTTATGTCCCGATTCGGTTTGCAATACTTCCTGCAACAGCTGTGATTCTTCAACTTCATGACTCAGCAGGATTTCCGCCGGCACGTCTTTACCAAGATAATACTGCGGTATAAAGGCCGCCAGTAATTCTGACTCGGTCAAATCCGACGACCCTTTAGGGAAATAGGATTTGCTACCTAAATTACGTCCACCTCGTACAAAACTGACTTCAACTACTGCTATACCATCTCTAACTATCGCCGCCAGCACATCGGAATCACCTTGCATTGAGCTGACATACTGGCGTTCCTGCACCCTGCGTAAACTGATGATTTTGTCACGGATAAAAGCCGCCTGTTCGAACTGCAGATTCTGTGACGCCGTGTCCATCTGCTGGCTCAACTCATCCATTACCTGCTGGTTTTTACCTTCCAGAAACATAATGGTGTGCTGCACATCTTTTTGATAATCGCTTTCAGAGACTAAATCTACACAGGGCGCAGTACAGCGTTTAATTTGATATTGCAGACAGGGCCGGCTGCGATTTTGATAATAACTGTCTTCGCACTGACGCACCGGAAACAGTTTTTGTAATAGATTCAGGCTTTCCCGAACCGCCCCGGCACTGGGATAAGGACCAAAGTATTTGCCCTTTTTACGCTTGGCGCCGCGATGAACGCTTAAGCGAGGAAATTTATCACCGGATATCAATAAGTATGGGTAGCTTTTATCATCCCGCAATAACACGTTATAGCGAGGCATCAACTCCTTGATCAGATTATTTTCCAGGATCAAGGCTTCGTTTTCAGTATGCGTGACAGTGGTTTCAATCGCCGCGATCTGCGCCACCATCACCTGGGTTTTACTGGTTAAACCGCTGCTGCGAAAGTAACTGCCAACACGTTTTTTGAGGTTTTTCGCCTTGCCGACATAAATGACCGTGCCTTCAGCATCGAGCATACGGTAGACACCAGGACGACTGGTTAGTGATTTTACAAAACTGACCGGATCGAATTGGGATTCTATTGTGGGGTTTTCAGCCTGACTCATTAAATTTCGTAATTAAGAATTATCGTCTTTTCGTGGAGAATATTGGCGCTGATAACATTTATGGGCCTGATAAAAACTGTTAGCAGACAAACCCAGTAAAATTAATCCACCGATTACTGCAGGTACATTTTCGTGATAAAAATAAAACATGGCCAAGGCAGCTAATAACTCAGCAGTGCCAATAACTTTTAATAACACAACATTTTCCGTACGTTTCCCCATGTTCCATCTCCGCTTCGTTGCAAAAATTTTGACTATAGCATTAACACTTATTGTTTGTAAGGACATTATCTTCCTCCGAAATCACGAGTGCTGTGATCGGGCAATTGTGGGAAAATAACGCGCTTTATCATTTCACTATCAGGGTATCACTCTTGCCAGCTAATTTGCTTCAGCCTGTCTTACCAGCATCAGCCAAAGATCAACTTCGTGCCGGACAATTATACGGTAGTGCACAGGGTTTGCTGTTAGCTAAAGCGGCTCAGCAACATAATGGTCCGTTATTAGTGGTCACTGATGATGTTGCCAGCGCCCATCGGCTTGAACTGGAAATTCGTTTTTATCTGGGCGATACCGAGCTGCCAATATTGCATTTCCCGGATTGGGAAACCTTGCCTTACGACAGCTTTTCGCCGCATCAGGATATTGTTTCAGAACGACTGCAGACATTACATCAACTACCCGACTTTAAACGCGGCATTTTACTGGTGCCGATTGCCACCCTAATGCAGCGCATTGCACCGCGAGCATTTCTCGATGGCAACCACCTGGAACTGAAGATTGGCGATCAGTTTGATATTGAACAATGGCGATTGAAACTGGAAAAATCCGGTTACCGGAATGTTGCCCAGGTGATTGAGCACGGTGAGTTTGCGGTTCGCGGTGCGATTATCGATTTGTTTCCAATGGGCAGTCGGCATCCTTACCGTATTGATTTATTTGATGATGAAATTGATACGCTTCGAACCTTTGATCCGGAAACCCAGCGATCCATCGACTCCATTGATCAGATTCAGTTGTTACCTGCACGAGAGTTTCCAGTTAGTGACGACAGTATTGCGTTATTCCGTAAACAATTCCGTCAGTATTTCGATGGGGATCCGCAACGCAGTTTGATTTACCGGGAAGTCAGTGCCGGTAATATGCCGGGCGGTATCGAGTTTTATCTGCCACTATTTTTCGAGCAAACTGCCCGACTCACCGATTATCTGCCGGATAACACGCTGTTAGTACAGCTCAATGACACCTTTAATGCTGCTGAACTGTTCTGGCAGGAAATCCAGATCCGTTACCGTCAGCATAGTGTTGATCCAGAAAGACCATTGTTACCCCCGATCAATGTGTTTGTGCCGGTAGAAGAATTATTCAGTCAGTTCAAACAATGGCAAAGACTGCAATGCCAGAACTTTGAATTGGATGGCTCGGCAGGTAACAGCAACTATGCCACGGTAATGCCACCATCTTTACCGCTGAACTCCAAGCAGGATCGTCCCTGTGAAGCGTTACATCAGTTTATCGATAAATTTTCCGGCCGAATCTTAATCGCTGCCGAATCGGCAGGACGTCGTGAAACCCTGCTGGACCTATTGCGTAAAAACCAGCTGCAGCCCAAAGTCGTCGACAACTGGGATGCGTTTATTAACGAAAATGCTCCGCTATGCATTACCGTGGCTCCACTCGAACAGGGTTTGCTACTGCAAGTTGAAAACATTGCGGTGGTGGCTGAAACCCAGCTGTTCGGCCAACAGGTTATGCAACGCCGACGTCGTAGCCGTAAAAAACGTGACTCCCATGCCATCATCCGAAACCTTGCTGAACTGACCATTGGTGATGCCGTGGTGCATGAAGATCATGGTGTTGGCCGCTATCTGGGTCTGCAAACACTGGATGTTGGTGATGTCGCCACTGAATATGTCACATTGGAATATGCCAAGGGCGACAAGCTCTATGTGCCCGTGGCCTCATTGGATTTAATCAGCCGCTATTCCGGCTCCGCACCTGAACTTGCTCCGTTACATCAACTTGGTACTACGCAATGGACAAAAGCGCGCCGCCGTGCAGCTGAAAAAGTACGTGATGTGGCAGCAGAATTACTCGATATTTATGCCAAACGCGCTGCCAACAAAAAACCGCCGATGCAATCACCCGATGAACAATATGAAGCCTTCTCCGCGGCATTCCCGTTTGAAACTACGCCCGATCAACAGGATGCGATTGATGCGGTGATTGCTGATATGCAATCAGAAACACCGATGGACAGGCTGGTATGTGGTGATGTGGGCTTTGGTAAAACCGAAGTCGCCATGCGCGCCGCATTTTTAGCAGTTCAATCAGGCAAACAGGTCTTGGTCCTGGTGCCCACCACCCTGCTCGCTCAACAGCATTATGAAAACTTCAAAGATCGTTTTGCTGATTGGCCCATGCGCGTTGAAGTTTTGTCCCGTTTCCGCAGTAAGAAACAGCTTGATGATGTTAAATCAGCGATCAGCGAAGGGACTGCCGATATTGTCATTGGTACCCATAAATTATTACAGCAGGATATTGATCCCAAACGACTGGGCTTGTTTATTCTTGATGAAGAACATCGTTTCGGTGTCACACAGAAAGAACAGCTGAAGAAATATCGTGCCCAGATCGATGTCCTCACTTTAACCGCGACACCGATTCCCCGTACCTTGAATATGTCTATCTCCGGCATTCGTGATTTATCGATTATTGCCACAGCACCGGCACGCCGGTTAGCAATCAAAACCTTCGTATTGCAATGGAATGCCGACAAAATACGTGAAGGCATGCTGCGTGAAATCAAACGTGGCGGACAAGTGTACTTTTTGCATAACAAGGTCGAAGACATTGATCGGGTCGCACGCGAACTGGAAACCTTAATGCCTGAAGCGCGCATTGCCGTAGCCCATGGTCAGATGCGTGAACGTGAGCTGGAACAAGTAATGCTCGACTTTTACCATCAGCGTTTTAATGTGCTGGTCTGCACCACCATTATTGAAACTGGTATCGACGTACCAACTGCCAATACTATCTTTATCGACAGAGCCGATAAATTAGGCTTGGCACAGCTTTATCAAATCCGTGGTCGTGTTGGTCGTTCACATCACCGTGCTTATGCATATCTGATTACCCCACCGCAACAGGCCATGACAGCGGATGCTATTAAACGTCTTGAAGCGATTGAATCAATTGAAGACTTGGGGGCAGGCTTTACCCTCGCGACCCACGATATGGAAATTCGTGGTGCCGGTGAATTATTGGGTGATGAGCAAAGCGGCCAGATGCAGGAAATTGGCTTTACCTTATATAACGAACTGCTGGAACGTGCGGTCAATGCATTGAAATCAGGCAAAACGCCGGATCTGGATAATATGGCGCGCCACACAGTGGAAATCGATCTGCATGTGCCCGCATTGATTCCATCCGACTATCTGCCTGATGTGCATACCCGACTGGTGTTATATAAACGCATTGCAGCGGCGGCAGATAAAGAAGCTTTACGCGAACTGCAGGTGGAAATGATTGATCGGTTTGGTTTGTTACCGGAACCAGTACAAACCTTATTTGCTGTACATGAGTTGCGCCTTAAAGCCAAAACCATCGGTATTCGCAAGATTGATGTTTATGATCAAGGGGGTCGTTTGCTGTTTGATAAAGAACCTCAGGTTGAACCGATGACCATCATCCAGTTGATTCAAAAACAACCCTCTCGCTTCAAACTGGATGGTCAGGATAAATTACGCTTTACCGATAACATGCCGGACGCGGAAAGTCGGATCATGGTTATAGATACCCTGCTGGATAACCTGCTTAAACCGGCCGCCTGATGCAACAGGATCGAAATTTCGACGATTTGGCTGAGCGATTTAATGCGCGAATTTATGACACAGCTAAAGGCCAGTTACGATTAGAGATCCTTAAACAGGATTTACAGCAGTTTACCGAGGCAAAACCATTAACAATCTGGGATGCTGGCTGTGGTGCCGGGCAGATGAGTTTATGGTTAGCCGGGTTTGGTCACCAGCTGACATTGTGTGATATCTCTGAAAAACTGTTAAGTCAGGCGCGACAGGAATTTGCTCAGGCAAGACTGGAAGCCAGTTTTCACCATGCCTCTATTCAACAATTGGCGCCGCAACTGGCAGCGTTTGATTTGGTAATTTGTCACGCCGTTGTGGAATGGCTGGCAACTCCCCTGGAAACGCTGAAACAGGTCATGGATCGCGTTAAACCCGGTGGTTATCTCTCATTGATGTTCTATAATCGTAACGCTATGGTTTACAAAAATATCATTCGTGGTGGCTGGAGACTGGAACCAATTCTCAATGATCGCTATATTGGTGTTGGTAACAAGCTCAGCCCACCCAATCCGCAATACCCATTTGAATTGATTCAGTTTTTACAAAATAAGGGTTTTGACATTAAACAACACAGTGGAATCCGCGTGTTTAGTGATTATTTGAACTCTGAGACTCGTCGCCAGACAAATGAACAGGAATTGCTGGCTTTAGAGCAGCAATATTGCCGAATGCCAACCTATCGTGATATGGGACGTTACGTGCATTTACTGGCCGAGAAAAAGTCGCCGGGTTAACCGGGAATACTTCATAATATGCAGCCCAATCAAGCCGAACTTGATAAACGCGTTTTGACTTTATAATCCGTTTTAAGATTTAGGAAAGACATGCTCAAACTAAAACTTCCATTCATCATCCTGGTATCAAGTCTGTTGACCACTGCTTGTATTCAAAACCAGTCACGCCCGACTGTTTCCAATGAACAATTAAAATCCGCACTTAGCGACACTGAATCACGAATGGAAACTCAGGTTCGCCAACAGTGCCAGAAAATCATTGATAACCAGAACAAACACCAGTCTGGGCTACAGTCATTTTCCAAAGAACAACAAATTACCCGTAAACAGCTTGATCAGCTTAATGATCAAGTTGCAGAACTGAATGAAACACTGGCTAAACGTGCCGTTGTTCAGTCAGTACAAGCTATTCAGCCAATGGAAACCAGCAGTTGTCCACCAGCGGCACCCATGACGTTAAATGACAAACTGGTATTGGGCCAAACAGAATGGTTGTGGATTGAAGCCGTAAATCGGGTGTTTCCTGCGCGAGTCGATACAGGCGCCACAACATCATCTTTGACAGCTCAGGATATTATTACTCTGGAGCGTGATGGACAAAAATGGGCGCGTTTCACCATTGTTCCGGAAGAAGGCAGCGACAATAGTTACGAAGTGGAAGCCCCCATTGCCCGCATAGCGAATATTCGCCAGTCCTCGACCAACGAACTTGATAAACGCCCAGTGGTAAGACTGACCATTCGTATTGGTAACATGACGGACACCGCAGAGTTCACCCTGACCGATCGCTCGCATATGAGTTATCCGATTCTGTTGGGTCGTGAATTTTTAAAAGATATCGCGGTGGTGGATGTGGCTAAGAAAAATGTTCAGCCAAAACCCGAAATCCTCAAAGATCGTGCATCGGCGATACCGAAAAAAGCCAAGCAGGCTAACCCTAAAGCATCAGACGAAGAATAAGGATTCATCATGGCATCACGTACGCCTTTTTATATTCTGGTAAGTCTGCTGTTTCTTGCCGGTACTGCGTTAACTCTGCACCGGCATATTGCTTTTGATATTCCGTGGTTTCCCGGTGAGCAAAGACAGACCTGGTCAATTGAAGCCAAGGTAGATTTTGAAGCTGATGGAAATCCGGTAACGGCGCGTTTAGCCATTCCAAATACCCAACCCGGTTTTACACAGCTGAACCAACAGACGGCCAGCCCGGGTTATGGGCTTTCTTTTGTTGAACGTGAAAGTGGTACCTATGCTGAATGGTCAATTCGTGAGGCAACTGGTAACCAGTCTCTGTATTACAAAGTAGATATGCTGGTTGATCCTTTTGCCATTCCAGACGAACAGGTTGTCATTCCAAGCGCTAAACCGAATGTCGAAAAAGAGCCCTATGCTACTGCAGCACAAATGATTCTCGATCGTGCAATAGAACGTTCATCATCCAATTACACGCTGGCTCGGGAGTTAATACATGAGTTTAATAATCAACAACAAACCGCTGAACTGCTGGCACAGGTCAAACCCAGAACAGCCTGGATTTCACAATTGCTACAGGAGGCAGGTGTACCAGCGAGGCGTATCCATGCATTAGAACTTGAGGATGGCCGTCGCCGACAGTCGCTAATTGAATATATTCAGGTGTTTGAGGGGGAAGAATATGACATCTTCAATCCTGAAACAGGTGAGCAGGGTCAAGCGGAAAATATGTTGTTGTGGCAATATCACTCCGGACCGGTACTGGAAGTCATTGGGGCGACAAATGCTCAGGTTTCCTTTTCAATGATCTCTCAGGAACAACCTTTTAATATCGCGTTAAATCAAAAGTTTGCCGATAATGAATGGCTGAATTTCTCGTTATATACACTTCCGCTGGAAGAGCAGGCCATTTTCAAAGGCATTTTGTTGATCCCGGTTGGTGTTTTAATCGTTGTATTAATGCGCATTCTGGTCGGTATCAAAACCTCCGGTACCTTTATGCCGGTATTGATCGCCATGGCGTTTATTCAAACCAGTCTGCTGACCGGTCTGATTGGCTTTTTATTGATTGTCGGTGTGGGACTGATGATTCGCTCCTATTTGTCCTACCTGAATCTATTACTGGTAGCCCGAATATCCGCGGTAATCATCATGGTTATTGGCATGATCGCCATTTTCTCCATCATCGCCTATAAATTTGGCCTGACTGAAGGTATGAAAATCACCTTCTTCCCGATGATCATTCTGGCTTGGACCATTGAGCGTATGTCGATTCTTTGGGAAGAAGAAGGTGCCAAACAAGTCATGATTCAGGGTGGCGGTTCTCTGTTGGTGGCCATTTTGGCTTATATGGCAATGAATCTGGACTGGGTGCGTCACTTGACCTTCAACTTCATGGGAATTCAATTCATCCTGATGGGATTGACCCTGGTGGCAGGAAGTTACACCGGCTATCGTTTACTGGAGTTAAAACGCTTTAAACCGTTAACCAAACTGGACAAATCATGAGCGAGCCAGCAGTAAAAATGAACTGGTTCCAAACCATGCGTGAACGTTACGCGCATCCCGGTGCACTGAGTAAAATCGGTGTATTGGGGATGAACCGTCGTAATGTTTCCTATATTAGCCGTTACAATCCCCGGCATCTTTTTCCATTAGTAGACGATAAGCTTCAGACCAAGGAACTGGCCCTAGAGGCCGGGGTAAAAGTCCCTGATTTAATTGGCGTTATCAGTGAACAGCATGCGGTTAAAGAATTAAGTCAGATTCTGCAGCGCTGTAGTAGCGGATTCTGCATCAAACCAGCCCACGGATCAGGCGGTAAGGGCATCATGGTAATTACTCGTCAGAGTGAAGAAGGTTACCGGAAGTCTAACGGTCAATTTGCCACTATTAGTGATCTGGAACGCCATGTCAGCAATATTCTGGCGGGTCTAT
>NZ_DFTU01000041.1:10112-13955 GCF_002379485.1 Methylophaga sp. UBA4204
CGATGTAGCCATTATTGAAGATTTGATTCACTTTGATGATTGCTTCAGCGGCTTCAGCTATGAAGGCGTACCGGATACCCGTGTTATTGTTTTCCGGGGCTTTCCAGTCATGGCGATGATGCGCTTATCCACCGCAGATTCCAATGGTAAAGCCAATCTGCATCAAGGTGCGGTCGGTGTTGGACTGGATATAGGTGATGGTCATGCTCTGCGGGCCGTACAATTTGACAAGCCGATTCTATTACATCCGGATACCGGATTGAATATGATGACTTTGAAGGTCCCGCATTGGGAAGAAGTATTAACACTGGCAGTATCTTGCTATGAAATGTCAGGGCTGGGATACTTAGGCACAGATATTGTTTTGGATCGTTTTAAAGGGCCAATGCTACTTGAATTAAATGCCCGGCCTGGACTGACCATCCAGATTGCCAATGGCAAAGGCTTGCTGCCACGACTACGCCAGATAGAAAGTCTTAGTCATAAGAGAAGAATGAGTGTCGCTGACCGCGTCGCCTATGCAAGAGAACACTTTACCGATCATCGCTGATTCTATGGGAGTTCAGGATATGGCCAATCAAACCAAATCGACCGCATTGATTTTAGGTGGCGCATTATTTCTGGGCTTGACACTGCTGGGATTTCAACTTGGCAAGGCGTTGATCGATTTTAAACAGTTCGAACGCAGCGTCACGGTAAAAGGCTTATCTGAACGTGACTACCCTGCTGATGTGGTGATTTGGCCTATTCAGTTTATTGAAGCCAACAATGATTTGCCGGAGCTTTATCGGACTGTCGAAGATAACAGCAGTAAAGTTCGTGATTTTCTGCTCCAACGTGGCATTGATGAAGCTGAAATCACTTTTAACGCTCCTTCGATTACCGATAAATCAGCCCAGCAATACGGTGGTGGCCCAAGGGCAGAATTTCGTTACACCGCAAACCAGACAATAACCGTTTATTCAGAAAATATTGAAGCGGTTCGTATGGCAATGACAGATTTGGCCGATCTGGGCAAAAAAGGGCTGGTATTAGCGGGTAATAACTATATGGCACAGACCGAATATCTGTTTACACGACTGAACGAAGTCAAGCCGGAAATGATTGAAGAAGCTACCGAAAATGCCCGTGAAGTTGCCGAAAAATTTGCCGAGGATTCTGACAGCAATCTAGGCAAAATCCGCAAAGCCTCGCAAGGTCAATTCAGTATCAGCGCCCGCGATAATAATAATCCGCATATCAAAAAGGTTCGGGTGGTTTCTACAGTGGAATACTATCTGTCTGATTAACTTTGAGTCATAAAGATCCCATCAAAGGACGCGGTACATCTGCTCATATTGATGGACGTTATAACGCCCATCAGCGTGAAACGGTTGAAGATGGTTGGTTTCAGGAACCAGATAATCCACCCAAAACAACGGTGGAGATTGAACAACCCAAAACCATCATCACCCGTAATCAATCCCCGGATCTGCCTTTTAGCCAATCAATTAATCCCTACCGGGGCTGTGAACATGGCTGTATTTATTGTTATGCAAGGCCATCACATGCCTATTTAGGGTTATCGCCTGGCCTTGATTTCGAAACCAGACTTACGGCCAAACCCAATGCTGCCATTTTGCTCAAAAAAGAGTTAGCTGCAAAAAGCTACTCATGTTCGCCAATATCATTGGGAGCCAACACCGATCCCTATCAGCCCATTGAACGCGAATATCAAATCACCCGACAGATCCTGCAAGTGTTGAATGAAACCTGCCATCCCTGTCATATCGTCACCAAGTCATCTATGGTTGAACGGGATATCGATATTCTGCAGCAAATGGCCCGACAAAATCTGGTTCGGGTACATCTTTCAGTAACCACATTGGATCCAGCGCTATCGCGTGTATTGGAGCCCAGAGCCAGCGCGCCGAAACGACGACTACAAACCATTGAAACCTTACGTGCTGCAGGCATCGAGGTGACGGTATTGATTGCCCCGGTTATACCCGTATTAACCGATGCCGAACTGGAAAATATTGTGAAAGCTGTTACCGATGCAGGCGCATTGGATGTTAATTACATTCTGCTCAGATTACCCCTTGAGGTAAGCCCATTATTTGAAAACTGGCTGCAAACTCACCGACCAGATCAGGCCCAGCACATTCTGAACCGAATCCATGACTTACGTGGAGGTAAAAACAACGATCCGCGCTTTGGTCACCGCCTGCGCGGTGAAGGGATATTTGCTGATCTGTTAGCCCAACGCTTTCGAAATATCACTAAAAAACTTCAGATCGACTCTAAATTAGCGCCTTTAAGGCAGGATTTATTCCAGGCTCCCGGTCAACAGCTATCCCTTTTTTAATGCATCATTCTTTTCGGCAGTGTGCACCTGATTACGGCCAGCATGTTTTGCTGAGTAAAGAGCGGCATCAGCAGCAGCAATCAATATATGCTCGTCTTTCAACGGTTCTGGCCAAGTGGCTACACCAATTGATGCTGTCACCCCATCCAAAGCTTTACCCTGATGAAACAATACAAGCTCACTGATTTTTAGTCTTAATTGTTCTGCAACCTTGAAAGCCGCATTGCCATCACACTCAGGAAGAATGACCAAAAACTCTTCCCCACCTAAACGACATGGAAAATCAGTTTTACGGAAACTTTCTTTCAACAGGGAGCCCACGGCTCGAAGAACCACGTCACCAGCATCATGACCGAAACTGTCATTAAAACGTTTGAAATGATCAACATCGATCATCAGTACTGACAAAGATTTATCATTACGACGACAGCGCGCGACTTCATGCTCAAATATTTCTTCAACAAAACGACGATTATACAATCCGGTCAACACGTCTTTTATAGACAGGTTACGTAACGTCTGTCTTAGTTTGATATTGGATAAGGCAAGGGCCAATCGTGCAGCAGCCGATTGAGCAAGCTCAACAAAAACCTGCTTTCCGTCGTTATTGGGTAGTTGAAGATGTAATACTCCAAGTGTTTTGCCATCAGCCAGCATAGGAATGCAAATATAAGCACCTTGCTCTGTCTCAGCAATATGATTACAACGGGTATGAAGTCCTTCGGGTTCAAATTGCCAGCTACGGCCCAATCTTAAAGACCAGCAATCGTCAGGGGCAAAGCCATCATGTTTTTCGATCGCTTTTTTCCCCCAGCTGACACCATGCATTAAAGCATTACCGCTATCCCGATAGGTATAAATCGTCCCCTCTAAATCCTCAAACAATTGGGTAAGAGACCGCCCAATAATTGGCCAACTTTCATCCAATGTATGACAGGACTGCAGCATGTCAGTCAGCTCATTCATAACAGTAATTTCAAGTCGTTGTTTTTCCAGCAGCTTAGCTCTATCAATAGCTTCACGACTGGCCGACTCCAGTGCCAGAGTCCGTTCCTGCACTTTAAGTTCAAGACTTTCTTTGGCTTGTGTCAAAGCTTGCTGATTGGCAGCCTGTTTGTTTTCGTAACTTTCCAGATAACTAACCATTAAGTCAAAGTTGTGGGCTAGTGTTTTTAATTCACTGGCCCCGACCATTTGTCCAATACGAATACCACGCTGACCGCTTGACACTTGTTCAACCAGGCTTGCCAGCTTGCTCACCGGCCGACGCACTGCGAGCTCAGCGATAAACCATGCAGCGAGAATAACTAAAAGGCTAACCACCGCCAGTACACTTAATGTTCGCCAAAAAATAGCATCGACTTCCGCAAATAACTCCTCCGTTGGCAGACCTACGCTCAATAAAATATTGGATTCACCAAGACCAATTTGGTCAAATGCATACCAGCGCGGTGTATTATCCAGCCCGCGTACTTCCATTGTCTGTCGATTAGTCG
>NZ_DFTU01000041.1:14102-24058 GCF_002379485.1 Methylophaga sp. UBA4204
CCAGTCATAGAGAACGGGTCCGGTGCTCTGACCAGTACTGTTCCATCTGGTTGCCATAAAGTCGCCGTGACATTATTTAGACTTTTGCTGTTGAGAGAATGCGACCGAAGATTATGATTGAGAAAAAGGGAAAGATTGATGCTAACGCCAACGACACCCATAATTTCACCCGTTGATGAATATAAAGGCAGCGCTATTGGCATGACCATTTGCTTGGAGATTTTTCCTTCTACGGGTTGACCAACAATAATTGCTCCACCAGACAAGGAATTCTGAATGTAATCCCTATCCAGCAGATTTATCGTTGTCTCATTATTTGTTGCAGTACAAATGACTTCCCCATTGAGATCCACCGAATAAATATTGCTGTAACTGGCAAATTGTTTACTCAGATTGGCCAACTGCTGATTACATTGTGGAGAAGCTTTAAGCCATTTCTCAGGTGTTAATGACAATGAGGTTAATAACTGAGAAGAGGCATAAATAGCATCTTCGAAATCGTTGTGAATCAATTCAACAATCGTGGACAATTTATTAATTGCCTGTTCACCTGTGAGTCGTCGATTTTCCAAAGCTGAATAGATTAATACCAATGCAACTGGAACCAAACTTAACAAAACCAACAAAACTAAACGACTACGGATACTGGCTAACTGAGGGAAAAATTTTGAGAATAGGGACATGTAAACCTTACAATTTCGAATTCATCTATGGCTTTATTGCGCCTTAAGAAGTTTGTTAATTGTTTCTGTTTAAATAGCGTAACGGTGCTGATTTTAGGTAAGGATGGGTGGATTACTTACTTCAACTAAATCAATTTGTTTTGACTATCATAACGTTTTAACTCTACGGTACCAAACCATAAGTCTTTGTGAAATAAATGTTTTGTTTTATTCGATGTATTACTGGCGTGCTGTAAATGCCGACAGCATTCAAAAAAATCCATGCTAACGACATTCTATGAACTTCTTAAATAAAACTAAAATGCGTAGGATCCATTCCAACTCCGAAAAAAGTGCGAAGTTGTTTCGATAGTGTCTTTCTAAGCAGTTATTGCGTTCTCCTTTAATCCACAATTGCCAAGACCAAAGAGAAATTTCCTGAAGCAATAATTTAAAACGGCATCGATAATACCGCTTTGACATAAATCTCACATGTGTTGAAAGATAATCGCCAGCTTCATCAGCTAACTACGCAATGTCGTGCACGTTTACGCATATCAGGAATATTCAGTGACTATTAAAAACAGGCTTCAACTCGGCTTTGGCATCGTTTTAAGTTTAATGGTGTTAATCGCCATTATCGGGATTAATGAAGTCAGTAAAATTGACCGTACTATGAGTAAAATCAATGAGGTTGATACCGTAAAACAACGGGCTGCTATTAATTTTCGAGGCAGTGTTCACGACCGGGCCATTTCGATTCGGGATGTGGTGTTAAGTGACAGCAGTGCCGAGCGCCAGCAGCATCTTCAGGATATCGAACGTTTAGAACAGTTCTATGCAGAATCAGCGATAAGCCTGGAAGCAATGGCCAATAATCCTCAGCAATTTACCGCTCAGGAAAAAACGCTGCTGGATAATATTAAAACCATTGAACAACAAACGCTTTCCCACACCGCAGAAACCATACAGCTGATTAATCAGGGTCGGGATAATGAAGCACAGGATTATCTGTTACTGAATACCTCCCCTGCTTACACACAATGGTTGAAAGCAGTAAATCAATTTATTGATTTTCAGGAAGCCACCATCAGCGATCAGGTTGACTATATACGTCAGCAAACCGGGGGATTTATGGCATTAATGATTACGGTGACGCTGATCGCCTTCGTCATTGCCATCTTTGTCAGCTATCGATTGATTGGCCGATTGTATTCAACCATTGGTGGTGAGCCTGATTCAGCAGCTCAATTAATCAGAGTATTTGCTTCAGGTGACTTAACTCAACAAGCTCAAACAAAGTTTCCTAAAAGTATTGTCGGTGCACTAAGCACTATGTCGAGCGAACTCTCGCATATTATGAAAGCCATTAGCTCATCCGCAGGACAAGTATCAGATGCGGCAAAAGTAATGAATCAAACTTCGGCAGATAATCAGAGTTTAGTCATTGACCAGAAACAGCAAACGCTAGATGGGGCCAATGCCATCAGTGAAATTTCCACTTCAGTACAAGAGATTGCACGTCTGACCAGTGAGGCTGCGATGCAAGCTCAAACAGCGGATAAAGAGACAATTAATGGTAATCAGGAAGTAGCCAAAACACTTACCAGCATTGCAGAGTTGGCGGCAAAAGTAGAAGAAGCTGCCAGAGTTATTGATGAACTTTCCGAAGACAGCAAACAAATTGGCACCGTTGTTGAAGTTATTGCAGACATTACCGAACAAACCAACCTATTGGCATTGAATGCTGCTATTGAAGCGGCCCGTGCTGGTGAACATGGCAGAGGCTTTGCCGTGGTTGCTGATGAAGTTCGTGGTCTCGCCAGCCGTACCAAAGAGTCGACGCTCAATATTCAGAAATTAATTGAAAAGACTCAAAGTAGAACGGTAATCGCAGTGAAAGTCATGGAAGAAGGCAAAAACAAAGCCCATCAATGTGTCACCCAGGCAGAACATGCCGGTGAATCTTTGGAGGTCATCAGCCGTTCAGTTACCGCCATCAATGATATGAATGCTCAGATAGCCAGTGTCGCCGAACAACAGTCAGCCGTCGCTGAAGAAATTAACAATAACTTTCGCAGGATTACCGATGTATCTGATAAGGCGGAAGCGGGATCACAGTCTATTTCTTCACTCAGTACTGAACTGAATCAACTGGCTGATGCACTGCAACAATCCATCAGTAAATTTAAAACTGCAAGTTAAATCATTCACTTCAAGACCATAGAAAATGCCACTTTTCATTAAGTGGCATTTTTGTTTAACAACGCCGTTTAATCGCTTTACACCTCACTTCTGGACATATAGCTCACCCCAAATAGTTACTTAATAGAATATAAAACTCATTAAAAAGTTACTGCGGACGATAACTATCAAGGGCCATAGTTATTCTATAAAAATCAGTACACTAGGATGAGAGAATATGAAGCTATACCAGAAACTCATTGTCTCCAATGTGGTGAGCAGCCTGTTGCTAACCTTAATTATTGTCAGCGCCACTACCTATATCCTGAGTCAGGGTTTATACATGCAAGCTCAGGAAAACCAGGAGAGCAATATGCGGGTAGCCTGGTCAGTGTTAGAGCAACAAGGCCAGCAATTCAGTCTGGAAAACAACCAATTACTGATAGATGGCCAACCCATTGATCAGGATTATGCTGTCGTCGATAAAATCAAACAGTTAGTGGGCGGTACGGCCACTATCTTTCAATATGACACGCGCATATCGACCAATGTGATTAAAGACGATGGCACGCGGGCCATTGGTACAAAGCTCGCACCAGGAGAAGTTTACGACACAGTTTTAAAACAGGCGCAGCCATTTCATGGTGAAGCAGATATTCTGGGAGTACGATACTTTACTGCCTATGAGCCTATTCTGAATAATGAGGGTGAAGTCATCGGCATTTTGTATGTCGGTGTCGAAAAAGCACGGTTTTTCGACATTATTGGCGAGCTGGTGACTAAAAGCATGATATTTGCCATTATTCTGGTAATTATTTCTGCCATTGCCATTCGTCTGTTAACCCGCCGTTTACTGCTGCCGCTTAACGGACTGGAAACGTCGATGAGCAATCTGGCTATGGGTGAGGCCGATTTAACCAAACGGTTACCAATAGTGAATGCCGATGATGAAATAGGCGTGGTGGCCAGTGCCTTTAATAAGTTTATGAATAACTTACAGAATATTATTCGTGATTTACTGGAACATACCCAAAAAACTTCAGAATCTGCCAATCAGCTAACGGATATATCCGATCGCGTCGCCACCGGTTCAGTCAAACAGAAACAAGTGGTAGATGATATCGTTCAGAAAATTAGCCATATCAATTCCACTATCCAGTCAGTTGCCAATAATGCTTCTGAAGCTCAGGAAATTTCCAAAACCGCACAACATTCTGCAGAAAACGGTCGGGCGGTTGTGGCTGAAGCTGCTAACAGTATTAATCAAATTGCTGAAGCCGTTCGACATATGGCGTCTACGGTTACCAATCTCGGCGAACGTTCTGACGAAATAAGTGGCATTCTTCAAGTGATTCAGGATATTGCAGCTCAAACCAATTTATTGGCATTAAATGCCGCGATTGAAGCCGCACGGGCGGGTGAACAGGGACGAGGTTTTGCCGTTGTAGCTGACGAAGTACGCAAATTAGCCGAGCGCACTTCCCAGGCCACATTAGAGATTGGAGAAGTTATCGCCGCAGTCCAATCGGAAACGCAGAATGCTGTTAAACATGCAGATCAAGGTGAAGTACTGGTAAAACACGGCGTGGAACTGGTCGAAAAAGCAGGTCAATCCCTGCTGCAAATTAACGCCGGCGCTCAGCAGACAAATAATGTCATTGAAAATATTGCCTCGGCAGCAGCCCAGGGAAGTGAGGACAGTCAGCAAATTAACAGCCAGATAGACAAAATCTCACAAATGGCAAAAGACCGAGCCGAAATCAGTGAGCAAATATCACAAACTGCTGAGCAACTTGCCTTGCTCTCCGGACGGCTCAAAACTACTGTCGATAAATTCCAGGTTTGATTAAATAGAAAGGCTGCATCAATGTGCAGCCTTTTTTGTTAATCCAGTTTTATCATTTTGCCCTCTTTAACCGACTGCAATGTAGCCACAATCGCTTTGCAGTTAGCCCGGGCATCCTCCAGGCTGAGTAATGGAGCACTATTATTCAACACGCAATTGGAAAAATGTTCGATTTCGTTAACAAACTGATCGGCAGCGGGCACTTCAACCGTTTCATGTTGGCCCGCCTCGGTCCACCACGAAATCTTGGCGGGTTCGTCAGCCGGTTGCCAGGTGGCATGACAGGTGACTCCGCCTAAAGTGCCAATAATTTCGTAGACACTGCGGCGGGCATGTTGAAAACTCATCTCAAACTGGGCGAATTTTCCTTCACCATAATCAAAAATACCGGTCAGACTTAAGTCAGCACCGTGCTCATTTAGATTAGCCACCGCAGTAACGGCTTTGGGCTCCTCTTCAAACCATAATCTGGCAGTATGAATGGCATAGGGGCCAATATCCCACATTGCTCCACCACCATTGGCAATGGGTCGATTAACCCGGTATAAACGTGCCGGTTTCATTGGAAAGGCAAAACGGCTACTGACGGTTCTGACTTCGCCAATAACACCAGATTCGATAATCTCCCGAACTGCATCATGCTGAGGATGAAAACGATACATAAACCCTTCCATCACCGTCACGCCCTTTTCTTTAGCAGCCTGGGTAATGGCATCAATATCTTTAACCGTGAGAGCCATCGGTTTTTCAATCAACACATGCTTGCCATGAGCAATCGCTTTTAATGCCCATTCAGCATGTTCTTCATTGGCCATTGGTAAATGGATCACATCAATATCAGGATGCGTTAATAAAGCTTCAGGGTCATCCCAGGCCTGAATACCGTTATCTGCCGGGGCCAGTTTTTCAATTACTTCCGCTGCAGCCCCTTTACGACGGCTAGCCACAGCGATTAACCGCGCATTGCTGGCTTGCGTAATGGCTGGTATGAGTTTTTCAGTGACACGCGCTGCACCGAGAATGCCCCAGTTCAGAATGTTTTTATCTGCCGTCATTTTTTTCTCCATCAATCATTTGTGCTATCCATCATAACGATTTAAGTTGATTGCACCAAACTTGAAAGTCCCTGCAATAATCAGTGTTTATATCTCCTGACAGATGGCTTATGCTAACCAGTCAGCTTATTTATCCATAAGGAGAGATTATGACAATCGAAGTTGGACAACAAATACCCGATGGCAAACTCACAGAGTGTGTGGAGTTTGATCCTCAGAATGGCTGCCCGATGAATCCATCTCCGATGGATGTACGTGAAATGGCAAAAGGCAAAACCATTGTTTTATTCACGGTTCCCGGCGCTTTTACCCCTTTATGCTCATCTCAACATCTGCCCGGTTTTATTGAACATGCTGAAGAATTAAAAGCCGCTGGCGCTGATGAAATCTGGTGTTTAGCGGTGAACGATGCATTTGTGATGGCGGCATGGGGTCGTGAACAAAAGGCCAATGGCAAAGTTCGCATGATGGCAGACGGTAGTGCGGAATATATTAAAGCATTAGGTCTGGATCGTGATTTAACCGGTGGTGGAATGGGTGTACGTTCATTCCGTGCAGCGATGATCATTACCGATGGCGAAGTGAAATACATTGGTGTTGAAGGTTCGGGTGAGTTTGGTAAATCCAAAGCCGAAACCATTCTTGAAGAATTAAAAAAATAAACCAATTACGTTATCTGTTTGCTGAAAGGGCAGTGTTGATCACTGCCCTTTTTTATTCAGGCCTGCAATAACTTGACGCCGTCAGATGAGCCAACAAACACGGCTTTGGCAACATCAGCAAAAATCCCATGCTCAACTACTCCCGGCATCACTGTCAGTAAAGCATTGATCTGTGCGGTTTCAAACGTCGTAAACTGCATATCCAGAATCAAATTCCCTGCCGCACTGTAAGCAACATTGTCACCCGCGGCATTTAATCTCAAACTGCCTTTGGCCTGTAATTTGGACAAGCGATTCAATACCAGCTGTGCTGCCTGCGGGATTACCTCAATTGGAATGGCATTTTTCTCACCTATTTTGTTCACCATTTTGCTTTCATCGACCATCACATAAAAGGCTGTGGCATGACTGGCAAGCAACTTTTCACAAACCAGATCCTGCCCTCTGCCCTTCAGTAAAGTCATATCGCTGGTGACTTCATCTGCTCCATCGACATACATATCCAGATGCGACAGATGCTCTATGGCCATAACTCTAAGCCCGGCCTGTTCGGCCTTAACCCGACTGATCACAGAGCTGGCGACCACTTGAATATCCAGTTGATTTTCTCGTTGACGGCGAGCCAATTCATCAATAAAAAGATTCGCTGTTGATCCTGTCCCCAGCCCCACAATCATGCCATTGTCGACAATTTCAGCGGCTTTGATTGCCACTTGCTGTTTGGGGCTTTGTGGCGTGGCCTCGGTATCAGTAGACATTGACAAACTCCTTGAATGTTTTGGCAAAATTACCGTTTCAGCTTAGCATGGTTAAACCGCCTGCTCATCTTTGATGGAGAAATTCATGGCTCAACTCAATGAAATTATTCAGCAAATTGAAAGCGTCACCGGACTAAGCTGCCATCCGCATCAACTGTCTTCCATCGGAGGAGGTTGCATTAATACAGCGTATCAATTGAAAACGCCCGACAAGCAATTCTTTATCAAGGTAAATAGCCCAAACCTGGCGGATATGTTTGTCGCAGAAGCGCAGGGCCTGCAGGAGATGGCCGCATTGAATGCTGTGCGAGTCCCGGAAGTAATCTGTTTCGGCACCGCTGATGGACATAGTTATCTGGTGCTGGAATATATTGCTTTAGGCGGCATGCGCGGTGGCGCGAATGCCAAACTCGGTGAACAACTGGCCCTGCTCCACCAACAGCCCCAACCCTATTTTGGTTGGCACATGGATAATACCATTGGCAGCACGCCACAATTAAATGATCGCTCAAATAATTGGGTGGAGTTCTGGCAACAGCAGCGTTTGGGTAAACAACTGGAATTTGCTGCAAGCAATGGTTTCAGAGGCAGTCTGCAAAAAAATGGCGAACGGCTTATTGATGAGTTGCCCGCCTTTTTTACCGATTATCAGCCACAAGCCTCCCTGTTGCACGGTGATCTGTGGGGGGGAAATGCTGCCGGTGATGAACAGGGTAATCCGGTGATATTTGATCCGGCCTGTTACTACGGTGATGCCGAAACCGATTTGGCGATGACCGAATTATTTGGGGGGTTTGGCGGCGATTTTCATGCGGCTTATCGCAATGTTCGTGCTGTCGACTCAGGCTATCGCACACGCAAAACGCTTTACAACCTTTATCATATTATTAATCATCTCAACCTGTTTGGTGGCGGCTACCTCGGTCAGGCCGACGCCATGATTTCACAATTACTGGCCGAGCTACGGAGTTAGTTACGAATGAGTCAAATCAAAGTGTTATTTGTCTGCATGGGCAATATATAGCGAATAACGGCATATAATAGTTTAGCGCTTATTGTGTACCAATTATGTGTACCAATCAGTTTTTCAACACATTGAATCGCCATCGACTCACGATACTCATTCATGTCCTCAGGATGCTCAGTTGTAGCCATCACCAAATCATCCAATGACCACCATGTCATCTTCTGCTCATCGATGACCATACGGATTGGTTGGCCATAAAGCTCTGCCGGATTGGCATAGGTGGTTAGCTCACTCATGGCCATCACCTATCATCAACATTGGTCGTGTGGTATCAATGACTAATGTCTTAAAGCGTGGATCGATAGGTTTGCCCTGGATATCAAAGCCAAAGTGATAAAACTCAACCTGATGGCCAACTGAACCTGCAGCAATTGCTGAGCGTCGTTCCATGGGTGTAATACCACCACAAGTGAAAAGAATACCATTGGTCAGTTGGATAATTAGTGGGCATCCATACTGTCACGCCAGCCCCAGACATGGCCGGTGGCGAACTTTGGTTTAACGTTTTCATTAGCGGGTAATTGTGAAATAGCCTGAACGAAGCGCAGGCGGGAATATTGTTGCATAGACATGCTGATGTCTCCTTTGGTTTTTTTAGAAACCATCACCAATACTGCTAAATAAGGGTGATGGATGTACGCGGGTTAGCAGACCGGGAACCAAAGAGAACCGGCAGCCCCGAAGGGCTCCCACGCACACCCACCATAAACTATGGGCACAAAAAAACGCGTACTCGACGCGCTGTGCGTCTTTGGTTTATTCCAGTCTGCTAAAACCGGCACCAGATTTAGCTGGTGAAATTAAAGATTAGGCGTTTTAATGGGCGATGTCAAACGATTGCAAGGATAAAAAGTATGCCGGGCCTGCTGAGGAAAATTTATTCAAAAAAGTTCCTTTTAATAGTACTGATTTCATTCGTCATATTAATTTTACCTGTAATAGTTTTTATATGGTTCTTTCATGGCTATTCCATAGGCAGTCCCATGGATTTTGCCGATTTTGCTAACTATTACAGTGGCATAGTAACTCCTTTACTTACTATAGGATCAGTTATTGCTTTAGTTATTACATTAAATTATCAACGAATCCAGTTTAGGGATCAGCAGAACGCGCACCGATTAGAACTGCTATTAGCAAGATTTGATAGTGCACATGAGGCGTTCGAGAGAATAACTAATGGACCATTTAATCACTCATCCGAGCCTGAAGCTATAAGCTTAAACTCTGTATTCTTTATTAAAGGAAATGTCTCTGATAAAAGCAGGTCATTAGATGAGGCAATGCGAATATTACACATACTTGATGTAGGAAATTATAAAGTCCTTACTCCATCTGATCTTGATGCAAAACATCCAGGATATGGAAGGTACTTTTTATTTATTTCACAAGTGAGAGTCAAAGGATTGTCTCTAATCAACTTATATAAGCATTTTTCTCAATTCACTACTTCGAATGATAAATTTGTAGTGAAATATCTTCAACCGATTGTGGCTGATTCCATATATCGATTATCAAGTTGGAAGATGATATCTAAAGAGGATGAAGCAAGATATATAAGTGATATTGAGTCAGTCGAGAAATCAAAACAAGTTTAGAAATAAGGCGGTAGATGCACGAATTGAGAGCTTACGTTACAAGGAGCAAGGAAACGATTCGCACATCCACCATTGTTGTGCTGCAGTGACGAATTACATCCGTCAGAGTTGATTCTAGCCATTCAATAAACCGCATACAATCGATGAATCGTCCCGAGTTTTTCGGA
>NZ_DFTU01000029.1:0-8706 GCF_002379485.1 Methylophaga sp. UBA4204
TTGATTATGAAATTGAATACGGAACTGGGTACAGCACTGGTCATCGTAACGCATGACAGACAACTTGCTGCCAGAATGGATCAGCAGTTAACGTTGATTGATGGCAAATTACAAAACTGATTTATTTATCTTTTCGTTTAGCTGAATTTTGGCGCTGGTAGCGTTTTAACCAACTGTTGATCACGACCAGACGCCAGATTAATCGAACAATAATCACACCCGCTAACGCAGCCAGCGCGCCGCAGATTACCGAACCGAGTAATAATGGTTGCCAGATAAATCCTATCTCCTGCCACAACCATTCCAGACTGAAAGCAAATTCATGCGTGCGCAGTGGCACATCCAGCAGGATAGCGCCGACTTTATAAGTGAAAAAGTAAATTGGCGCCATGGTCAATGGATTGGTTATCCATACACACATCACGGCAATAGGCAGGTTTACCCGTAACCAGATAGCCAGCAGACCCGCCACCAGCATTTGTCCGGGCATCGGTATAAAGGCAAAGAAAACCCCTATCGCCACCGCCGCAGATACTGATCTGCGGTTAAGATGCCACAATTCCGGCGCCATGATCTTTTCGCCAAAACGCCGCATATGCTTATGCTCGCGCATGGTGACATGATCTGGCATGATTCGTTTTAGGAACTTACGAGGCATTACGTCTCAGTATTGCTGATAAACGGCGGTCATTATAGGGATATATGATTAAACCTGCCATTGCATTTTTGTCGGGCTGTTTACTGGTGGCATGGTTGCCCCAGCTGCTCTCTCCATATTGGCTCTACACTTTAATCCCCTTGATGATTATTGTCTGGCGGCGGTCTCAATGGACCGTTATGTGGTTTGTTGTGGCGGTAGTATGGGCAAGCTTCCAGGCTCAGCTCAGAATAGATGATCAGCTTGATCTTACACTTGAGAGACAGGATATTGTGGTGTCAGGTTTCATTACTTCCTTACCACATCATAACGATCAACGAATCCGTTTTGAATTCAAACCTGAAAATAACGATTTAAAGTTGCCCGATAAGATTCGCTTGAGTTGGTATTTCCCTCCTCCCAACCTCCCCCAATCCGGTGAAAAATGGCAGTTCTCTGTTCGCTTGAAAGCCCCACATGGTATGTCCAACCCGGGTGGGTTTGATTACGAAGCATGGTTGTTTCAGCAACAGATCGGGGCTACCGGATATATACGGGAATCTGATCATAATCAAAAATTACATTCAGCAAATTTGCTATCGGTTAATCATTGGCGTGCGCAGTTAATAGATAAAATGTCCGACGTCTTAAAGCAAAGTCCTTCGCTGGCGTTAGTTCAAGGACTGGCTGTTGGTAACCGTGACAATATGCAAACAAGCCAATGGGATACTTTACGACAAACTGGTACCAGCCATTTACTGGCAATCTCCGGATTGCATATAGGACTCGCTGCAGCACTGGGATTTTTTATTGCCAAACTGCTCTGGCGAATACGCAGTCGTCATTTATTAACATTAAGCGACAGGCAGGCCGGTGCTGTTGGCGGATTTTTACTGGCTTTGTTCTATGCCTTGCTGGCCGGATTATCCATCCCGACTCAGCGTGCATTAGTAATGGTCAGCGTGGTGATGCTCAGTATCTTTATAAAACGTCGTACTGATCCGCTGCATGTGCTGAGTCTGAGCTTGATATTGATTCTGATGCTGGATCCATTTGCGGTTCTGGCAGCAGGTTTCTGGCTTTCATTTGCTGCTGTTGCCTGCATTTTGTATATAGCACAATATCGACAACCGGCCAGAAAATGGCTCTGGCTGCATATTCATCTATGGATTGCAATAGGTCTGACGCCATTACTTTTACTGTTTTTTCAGGAAACCTCGTTGATTGCACCGTTAGCTAACCTGCTTGCGGTGCCGGTGATCAGTTTCCTGGTTGTTCCGCTGTTGTTAATTTCCATGCTGTTGTTAAGCTTTGATCTGCGATTGGCTGAATGGCTGCTGCAACTTACAGAATGGTTGTTATCCAAATTGTGGTGGTATCTGGAGTGGCTGGCACAATCACCCTTTTCTGTCTGGCAAACACCTGTGTTTCCCGTTGAGCTGCTCGCCATATCAATCATTGGCACGCTGATAATACTTGCCCCACGGGGTTGGCCTTTACGCTGGCTGGGTGCTGTTATGTTATTGCCACTTTTTTATTATCTGCCAAATAAACCAGAAAGCGGTGAAATCTGGTTTACGTTACTCGATGTGGGACAAGGCTTGTCAGCCGTAGTGCAAACTGAAAATCATACATTGGTTTTTGACACCGGTCCGGCTTTTGGTAATTTTGATACCGGTGCTGCAGTGGTAGTGCCTTATCTTCGATATCAAGGTATCAAGCAACTCGATATGCTGATGATAAGTCATGCAGATAACGATCATATTGGCGGAGCAAGTGCCGTTTTATCAAGCTATCCCACTAAACAGATTCTAAGCAGTGATCCTGATAAATTAGCTGGCAGTGAATTCTGCAGAGATGGCCAGTCATGGCAGTGGAATCAGGTCCGGTTTGACGTTTTACATCCTGATAAAGATCAAACCGGTAGCCGTAATGATTTATCCTGCGTACTTAAAATCAGCGGTCCATATGGTACGGTTTTATTGACGGGCGATATTGAGCGAAAAGCCGAGATAAAACTTATAAGACAATATGAGCAGCAGCTCAAAGCCGATATTCTGATTGCACCTCACCATGGCAGCCGCAGCTCATCCTCTACGACGTTTATCAGGCAGGTTTCTCCACGCTATGTTTTATTCGCCAGTGGTCATCAAAACCGCTACAACTTTCCTTCTGAAGAGGTAGTTTCCCGTTACCAGAATATTGGCAGCAAAACATTTCAAACGGGTAAACAAGGTGCATTATCTATCAAACTCGACCAACACATAGATTTAATGCCCATTGGATGGCGGGAGCAACACCGTAGAATATGGATGCGTAACGCTACTGAATAAATGCGTTTTCACGTATCATGGCAACATTTCATTAACTGGGACGGATGGAGCATGCTGGAACTATTTAAAGCAGGTGGCTGGCTGATGTTACCGCTACTTGGCTGTTCGATAATTGCCATTGCAATTATTGCAGAGCGGTTTTGGAGTCTACAACAACGTCGTATTGCACCACCTGAATTAATCACTCAGATCTGGCAGTGGTTACAATTCAAACAAATTGATCAATATCGCATTAACTCACTGCAAAAAAACTCTCCGCTTGGTCAAATTCTCGCTGCAGGTCTTATCAATCGCAACAGTTCTCGAGAAATTACCAAAGAAAGTATTGAGGATACGGGTCGCCATGTAACTCAGCTACTGGAACGCAACCTGAATACCTTAGGCACTATTGCCGCGATCTCCCCCCTAATCGGTTTATTGGGTACCGTTATTGGCATGATTAAAGTTTTTGCCGTCATTACGCTGGAAGGTGTCGGAAACCCGGAAACACTGGCCGGCGGTATTTCTGAGGCATTACTGACCACTGCAGCCGGTTTGGTCGTGGCCATTCCCAGTGTGATTTTCTATCGTTATTTCCGTGGGAAAATCAATCAACTGGTGGTCAGTATGGAAGAACAAGCCATGCAATTAATTGAAATGTTACATGGCGAACGTGAGTTTGATCCTGATGAGGCGCGTTCACAATGAAACTATTGCCACGGAACTCTGAAGAGCCTGATGTCAATCTGACGCCGATGATTGATGTGGTGTTTCTGTTGCTGCTGTTTTTTATGGTCTCCACCAGCTTTATTCGGGAAAGTTCTTTAAAAGTGGATTTACCTGAAGCCAGCGGTCAGGCACTGACGGAAGAGGAAACACCGATTGACATTATTATCCGGGCAAATGGAGAAGTGTTGGTTAATGAAACACCAATAGCCGTTGCCACCCGCGATGCCTTAAGGGATTTACTGAAAACCACTGCAGGCGATAATGCTGATCCACATATCATTATCAGCGCTGATGCCAATGCCGAATATCAACATATCGTTACGGCGATGGATGCCGCGCAATTACTTGGTTTTACCCGTTTGACACTGGCAACACGCCAAAAAACTGCTGAGACTCCATGAAACAAATAGCCAATGAAATGAGCGCTGTCCAACTGTATAAGCGCCTGCTGACTTATGTAAAACCCTATTGGCTGGTGTTTGGCGCCGTTATTTTGTCCATGCTGGTTTATGCCGGCAGTGAAACCGCGATGGCTGCTTTGATGAAACCGTTAATGGACGGCAGTTTTGTCGAAAAAGATCCGTTTATTATTAAATGGATCCCCATTGCGTTAATCGCTATTTTTCTGATTCGTGGTGTCGCCAACTTTCTAACCACCTATGGTTTAGGCTGGATCGCCCGTAATGTGATCATGACTCTGCGATCCGAAATGTTTGATCGCTTGCTGACATTACCTGCCAGCTTTTATGATAAAAGCACTTCCGGGCAGCTGATGTCCAAACTACTGTATGACGTTGAGCAGGTAGCTGATGCTGCGACGGACGCCATTCTGGTATTAGTTCGGGACACCTTGACGATTGTTGGCCTGCTTGCATGGATGATTTATCTGAATGGCTTGCTTTCGTTAATTATTTTACTGACGGTGCCGTTTATCGGCCTGCTGGTCTACAAAATCAGTTCACGTTTCAGACGCATCAGTAAGACCATTCAGGATTCAATGGGCGATGTCAGCCATACCTCCAGTGAAGTGATTGAAGGCCACCGTGAGGTGAAAACGTTTGGCAGCCAACAATATGAAGCCAAACGTTTTGATAAGGTCAATCAGCTGAATCGTCGTCAACGAATGAAAAAGATCGCTACCGAAGCGACCAGCCAGCCCATTATCGAATTAATTGCCGTGCTAGGACTGGCTGTGGTGATTTATCTGGCCACCCTGCCGCAAATGCTTGAGCAGATCACCGTGGGCACCTTTATCTCGTTTATCACGGCGATGTTTATGATCCTGACACCGCTAAAACGCCTTACCAAACTCAATTCCAAACTTCAGGCCGGTATCGCAGCCGCCGATAGTGTATTTACAATGCTGGACCAACAACCGGAAGCAGACACTGGTACAAAGCAACTGGAACGTGCCAGAGGCGATATTCGCTTTCAACAGGTGGGCTTTCAATACAATCCAAACTCACGAAAGGTTCTGGACAATATCAGCTTTGAGGTAAAAGCCGGTCAAACCATTGCGTTTGTAGGACATTCCGGAAGTGGAAAAACCACATTGGTTAGTCTGTTACCTCGATTTTATTCACCTACAGAAGGTCAGATATTCATTGATGAAACGGATATCAGCGATCTCAAGTTGCTGGATTTACGTCAACAGATTTCCCTGGTTAATCAGCAGGTTATTCTGTTTAACGATACGATTGCCAATAATATTACCTATGGTCAAAAAGAAGTTGTGGCTGAAGAACGTATTATTGCGGCAGCCAAAGCAGCTCATGCCTGGGAATTCATTCAGAAACTACCGGAAGGCTTGCAGACTGAAGTCGGCCAGAATGGTGTCTTATTGTCTGGTGGACAGCGACAACGACTGGCTATTGCCCGGGCGTTATTACGTGACACGCCCATTCTGATTCTTGATGAAGCCACCGCCTCACTGGACTCGGAAGCCGAACGACATATTCAGTCAGCATTGGAAAATCTGATGCAAAGCCGAACCACATTGGTTATAGCGCATCGACTATCCACTATCGAAAAAGCCGATCTTATTGTGGTGATGCATGATGGGCGCATTGTTGAAACCGGTACTCATCAACAATTGATCAGTAAAGGCGATCATTACGCAGAACTTCATCGACTGCAGTTTCAACAACAATAATGAAGACGGATTGGCTAACTAATAACTGGTATCGCCCCTCGTTAGTCTCACTGCTGTTACGTCCAGTCAGCTGGTTATATCGACTCATTATCAGTCTAAGATGTCAGTCATACCGAAAAGGCCTGTTCGAACAACTATCACTTCCAGTGCCCGTCATTGTAGTGGGCAATATCAGTGTTGGTGGCAGTGGTAAAACCCCTTTTGTGATCTGGCTGGCGCAATACTTACAGAATCAGGGCTGGCAACCAGGCATTATCAGTCGTGGTTATGGCGGCAAGGCAGATCATTATCCATGCAGTGTTCAGCTGAACAGTTCGGCTGCCGAAGTCGGTGATGAGCCCTTGTTAATTTATCAGCGCACTCACTGTCCAGTGGTGGTGGCTCCGGATCGGGTAGCCGCGGGGCAACAACTGTTAGCGGAAAATTCCTGTAATGTGATTATCACCGACGATGGACTGCAGCATTACCGACTTCAGCGTGATATGGAAATCGTTATTATTGATGCCAAACGAGGTCTGGGCAATCAATTATGTTTACCAGCGGGACCATTGCGTGAACCACTGTCCCGCCTTGAAACCGTTGATTTTACTATTTTTCATGGTGAGTCAGATTCACAACGGCTCACCATGCAACTACAACTCCAGCAGGCAATCCAGTTAAAAAATAATAACCGCCACACAGCATTAACTGAATTTGCTGAAACCCCTGTTTATGCCGTCGCCGGGATCGGTCATCCGCAACGTTTTTTTGACCAGTTGCAACAACTCGGTTTAACCATCATTCCCCATGCATTTGCTGATCATCATGCCTATACTGAAGCGGATTTTCGGTTTGCAGAGGCCTATCCCATACTGATGACTGAAAAAGATGCGGTAAAATGTCAGGGATTTGCCACAGAAAACATGTGGTATGTGCCAGCGGAGGCTAAACTGAGCCCATCACTTGGTCCAGCAATCGACAAAAAATTAAGAGAGCTTTAAATGGATAAAACCTTATTGGAAATACTCGCCTGCCCCGTCTGTAAGAGCAGTGTTTTATATCAGAAACAATCTCAGGAACTGGTGTGTAAAGCCTGCCGTGTGGCGTATCCCATTCGTGATGAAATTCCGGTAATGTTAATTGATGAAGCACGCGAACTGACGGCTGAAGAAACCTACTGATGCAATTTAAAATCATTATTCCGGCCCGCTTTGCTTCAAGCCGGCTGCCAGGTAAGCCTTTACGTCAAATCGTCGGAAAACCGATGATTCAGCATGTCTATGAAAGAGCCCTGGAAAGTGAAGCCAGTGAAGTCATTATCGCAACAGATGATCAGCGTATTGCCGAAGCGGCAAAAAGTTTTGGTGCAGATGTCTGCATGACAAGGGATGATCATATTTCCGGCACCGATCGTTTGGCAGAAGTGGCTCAGTTAAGAGCTTTTCATGGTGATGATTTAGTAGTGAATGTACAGGGAGATGAGCCCTGTTTGCCGGCCTTGTTGATTAATCAGGTGGCCGCGGATCTGGCCCACCATCGTGAAGCAGCCATTACTACGCTTTACAGCCCGCTAGAAGACGCTGAACAGGTATTTGATCCTAATATCGTTAAAGTGGTGGTGGATGCTAAAGGTTATGCGATGTATTTTAGCCGCGCTCCTATTCCATGGTTACGCGAGCAATTTAATAACAAACAGGCCCTCGACAACGTCACTATGCCGCATTTAAAGCATGTTGGCATGTACGCCTATCGAGCAGATTTTTTGCATCGTTATCATGAATTACCACCTGCACCACCAGAACAATTTGAATCACTGGAACAGCTTCGAGCGCTTTACCATGGCAATCGGATACATTTGACAGAAGCCCAGGTTGATCCGGGACACGGGGTAGATACAGAGCAGGATTTACTGGCCGTAGAGGCCTTGCTCTCTCAGTAATTGATCCAGACCGGCTGAGACTAATTCAGCATGTAACTCACCTTCACCGTCAAAAACCGGTAAAACATGGGTCACAGGAACCGGACGATGCCCTTCTCCGTATTGTGTTGGCTGGATATTACTGTCCTGATTGAGCTCCTGTAATACCAGCTCACAGCCATCCAGCAACTCAATAATTTCACAGCGTTGATGATGGTATACGACTTGCTGACCAATAAGGTTCAGCAAGTCGTCACAGCTAAATTTATGATTCCTTGGCATCTGCTTTAGGACTCTCTTCAGTTGGTTTTGGTTTTTCAACTGGTTTTGGTTTTTCAACCTTCTGAGTCTCATTATCAGCCGAAGCAGGATTTTTTTCTACTTCTTTTGTTTCACGGTTTTCTTTATCTTTCGCAGGTGCTCCGCGGCGGCGACGGTTATTAGTCGATGCTCCGGTGCTGGTACGCGAACGACGTGGTGCAGATTTAGCCGGAATTTTGTTGCCGTCTACTTCTGGCTCCGTCGATACTGGAATAGCATTGCCATTGATTTCCGGTTCTGGTTCAGGGATAGCATTACCATTCACTTCTGGTGGAGGTGTCGGAATGGCATTGCCCTTTTCCGGACGTTCCACTTTTTCAGAAGTTTCAGAGTTCTCAGTCGCTACTGTTCCCGCCGCTGCGGCATCGCCTTCACCACGTCCGCGACGACGACGTCCGCCCCGACGTGAACGTTTGGCATTGGGATTACGCGCTTTTTCATCTCCCGCAACCTCAACTGCAGGTTTCTCATCTGCGGTGGCAACTTTTGTGGATGCTTCCGCTGGTTTGATATTTTTCTCCTCTTCACCGGCAGCATTTTCAGGCCGACGGGGACGATTATTATTACGTCGGTTGGTATTATTTCGTCCTCGACTACGACGATTTTGATTACGGGTTTCTTTTTCCACATCAGTCTCTTTAACAACAGAAGCGGGTTT
>NZ_DFTU01000029.1:8818-11223 GCF_002379485.1 Methylophaga sp. UBA4204
CTTTAACAACAGAAGCGGGTTTATTCACATCTGGTTCTTCTACCGGAGCACCGGTTAAAACACCTAACAGTCGTTTTAACAGACTTGGCTTACGTTCAGCCGCTGCTACAGGTTTAATAATCGGTGCAGGAGCAATAGGGGCAATACCGGTAACGGCAGGCTGTTCCATAACCGGTTTTTCTTTTAACACTACGGTTGCTTCAATTTCAGGCGTCGTAATCAGCTGATGGCTGCTGGTCTGTTTTTCATTGCCATCTTTAATACGTTCGATATCGTAATGTGGTGTTTCCAGATGCGGATTAGGAATCAATACCAAACGCACGCCATGACGTTTTTCAATCGTATCAATCTGGGCACGTTTTTCATTCAGCATGAAAGTTGCCACAGAAACCGGTAATTGAATTACCAGCTGGCTGACGCTGTCTTTTGTCGCTTCTTCTTCAACCAGTCTTAATACGGCTAAACCTAAAGATTCTACGCCACGAACATGGCCTAAACCGGCACAACGCGGGCAGACTTCCTGATGCGCATCTCCCAAAGCAGGCCGTAAACGCTGACGTGACATTTCCAGTAAACCAAACCGTGAAATTCGGCCAATCTGAACGCGAGCACGATCTGATTTTAGATGGTCACGCAGACGATTTTCCACCTCACGTTGATTACGGGTAGGTCCCATATCAATAAAGTCGATAACCACCAGTCCACCCAAATCACGCAAGCGTAATTGACGGGCAATTTCCTCAGCCGCTTCCAGATTGGTATTCAGCGCCGTTTCCTCGATATCGCCGCCCTTATTGGCACGCGCCGAGTTGACGTCAATTGAAATCAACGCTTCAGTGGGATCGATTACCAGAGCGCCACCGGAAGGCAGTCGCACTTCATGACGGAAAGCGCTTTCAATCTGGCTTTCCAGCTGGTAACGGGTAAACAACGGAACTTTGTCCTGGTAGAGCTTGAATTTGCTCAATTCATGCGGCATGACCATGCGCATGAAGTCATAACCAGTTTGATAAACTTCTGGTGAATCCACCAGAATCTCACCAATGTCTTTACGCAAATAGTCACGTAACGCACGAATGATGATGTTACTTTCCTGATACACCAGAAATGGCGCATTACGGTCTTTGGTGGCAACATCAATAGCTGTCCAAAGCTGGACAAGGTATTCAAGATCCCACTGCAGTTCTTCGGTTTGTTTACCGACGCCGGCAGTGCGAACAATCATGCCCATGCCATCAGGAACTTCCAGATCGCGCAAGGCTTCTTGCAGCTCCGCACGTTCATCGCCTTCAATCCGGCGTGAAATTCCACCGGCACGTGGGCTATTAGGCATTAAAACCAGATAACGGCCGGCCAGGCTGATAAATGTGGTGAGGGCTGCGCCTTTGTTACCACGTTCTTCTTTTTCGATCTGAATGACCAGTTCCTGGCCAACTGAAAGCACATCCTGCACATTGATTCGGCCGTTGTTTTCGCCGTCATCCTTGTTTTGTCGGAAATAACTTTTACTGATTTCTTTAAGTGGCAGAAAGCCTTGACGTTCAGAACCGTATTCAACAAAAACCGCTTCGAGACTCGGTTCTACACGAGTGATTTTACCTTTGTAAATATTACCTTTTTTCTGTTCTCTGGAAGGAGTATCGATATCTAGATCGAACAAGCGCTGGCCATCGACCATCGCAACACGCAACTCTTCTTCGTGTGTTGCGTTAATTAAAATTCGTTTCATTCATAAACCTCAGTTAGAGGTCCACGCGTCAGATACAGTCAGTAAGCCGGGCGGCATCAGCCTGCCCAGGACATCCAGAACGGCGTTTTATCAGCAATATAATCAACTAGTTGGGCACTGCCAGTATCGAATCAACAGATCACTGGTCCATTTATACAATGTCATCACATTGTGGCTGCAATAGGGTTCTGCAACGCTACATAACGTCGTGTGACTCTCTTTAGTCACAGTACGTTTGATTATTTACTTCGTCGCCCTGTCTTGTACATTTTTTGCTATTTGTTTTGCTGTAGCCAGACGTGGGAACCATCTTATTCTTAAAAACAAGCTCCTTATGCGGAGCCCTGCATCACTGAACCCCTGTTCAGCGTATTCAAATTCGTTTCGTGTCCTTAGCCGCATCAACCCCATTTCTAGGGGGAGCGACGTTTGCTTAGGTCTCATCGCCAGAAAGCCGGTATACTGACCTCATTTTACGTACAGACCAACGGCAAAATATATCAGTACGCAACCACATCAGCAAGAAATAACCTTACAATATTTTATGGCGAATTCTCCACCAGCACCACCAAGCGTTCAATTTATCGATATTCGGGCCGATCAGGCAGGCCAACGTATTGATAATTTTTTGATTACATTGGAAAAAGGCGTTCCGAAAAGCCGGATTTATCGTGCC